>NZ_BADX01000098.1:0-3206 GCF_000241365.1 Pseudoalteromonas sp. BSi20480
GGTTTTGATGCTCATAGCTTTGAACATGACTGTGGGATTGAACCACATGCCTGCACCAATGAAATTAAACTTGTCTTATTCGCTACAAAGTTTGATATATTTGGTTTTTCCATCATTAAAGCAAGTTTTTCTTTTATGAACTCTTTATTTTGAAAAAGAAACAATGCTCTCTTATCATCTCGCATTTTGCGCGATTTAAGATACATAGCTCCGAAATCAGCAGTACCATTAAGCATCATTTTAATATCTAACATTTCACCATTTAGATAATCTTTAAGAACCAAGTCATTATCAGACGAACCAATAAGTGATGAAAGATATTCTAGGGCAATAAGCCTTGAAGCCAAGAATACCATTGCATGATCACTACTTTTTATTTCGGGAAATATAATTTTTTCATTCTCTCCCAAATACAATATAGCGGTCTCTAAAGCAGCCACTCTCTTATCACCTTCGTATGAAGAAACCTCAATGACCTCCTTGTTCAACTTCCATTCCATCACAACATTGGCACCTACCTTTCCCTCACCTGCAATTTTTGCAGCACTTTCTGAAATAAATTTTGCGATTCTATCGACTTGTTCGTCAGCTAGTGATGCTGACGAAGGAAAAAATAGAAATGGAATAAAGAACAGAAGAGACGTTTGTTTGATTATTTTGCTCATATTTCAACTGCACCTGCTTCCAGTGATAGAAGAAATGATCTTAGGATGTTTTTAGAATTCTGAGGTAACCCCTGTAAAGTTGAATGTAATTCATAATCTTCTTTTGGCATTTTAATAGCATTCTCATTGTCTCTATCCATCCAAAATTCTGGAAGAGAAAACGCTTTTTCAATACTTCTAGCAACATGGTCGGATATATCCATTTCTCCTGTTGCCATCTTAGAAACATAATTAGCATTAGTAATATGAGCCATTTTACCAGCAGTAGGCTCATGCCCTCCACTCATCCAACGTATTAAATCAAGATTATTAGATCGATTTGTAATTGTCATGATGCCCTCGTTTTATGAAACCTAACCATAGCCATAATGTGTGGCGAGTTTACGAGGCATCAATTTTGATGGCCTTGTTATAACTTTTAATCGGAGCTGTGATGAAAAACAAAATAGAAACGTTCAATAAATTCAATCGTGGCGCGCGCAGGACAGATAGGCAAAGACACCTTGAGCTATGCGGTTTTACATTCAAAGGATTGTTTCTTATTGATCGCCCGATTACGCCAAAATCTCACGGCGAATCATTGGCGCGTTCATTTAATAAAATTCATAAAAAAGAATGCCATATTGTGTATTGGGTAGGCCAGAAAAATATGGACGGACAAACGAGCTACCAGTATTGGATTAAGCAGTTATAACGATTTGCATAAAGGGCGCGCGGTTAGCGCGTCCTAGCCCGTAGTCTTTTTGCGGGTGATCTTTGATGCACTTGTTATAACATCACCCATAAAGTTCTACTTTTATTGATGGCTTAATTGAAACTCGTACACCATAAGGAATACTCATTTCGCCATCATACCTGCTAGTTTTAAAACAGCCTGATGGTGCAAATTCTAGATATTCTCCACTTTTCTCAAAACGCCTTTTAACGCCAGCGCAATCCATAAGATTCATTGAGAATATTGAATTATCTATTCCATCTGAGAACAATTCAAAATAAACATCACCATCATATTGGTAAATGGTTATTTTTAATTCAAGGCCGTCCTTTTTCACACTGTACGTATACCAAATACAATCAGTTTCTATAACTGGTTCAGTTTCTAATACAGCGAGAACATCTACTTCATCCCAAACTAGCACAACATCTCCAATGGGTTATAACGCCCTCATCAGCCGCTGACGAAAGTGGCGCGACTTTTTGCGTTTTTTGCAAAATTCGCGACACTTTTGGCAGTCTGCTGGATGAGTTTGTTATGTAATAATTTCAATTTACCACCTTTGATATTTTTTTGAGAATATCTTTATCTTCTCCAAACTTGCAAATTGCATCACAATCTTTTCTTAAATCACTGAATAGTATGTAATGAATTTCAATGTCACTATTTTTAATCGATGGCCTCTGTAGCTGCAATATTACTTCTTTCTCCCGCTTGTCAGGAATGATAAGGTACAAAGATGGTAGGTTATTTGGAAATGAATAATAAAGATCAGTTAATCTTAATATCCCAGAATAGATGGATGTACTTTTTTCCACTTCAAAAGCACAAGTGATTTTATTTGAATCCTTTTCAAACCAAATTGCATCAATAAGTGTTATTGTTTTATAAGTGTCTTTATCAACATCTATTTCTGGAAACTTATCTACGCAGATAAAAGACAAGCTATTACCATTATGACATCTTGATTTGTCGTTTGCTGCGGCAATAACATCATAACCAATTGAATTTCCGATAGTGAGAATGCGATGTTGCATTTCAGTGTGGAGATCTTCTTCCTCCATTTCACTTACAACTTCTTTGTGCCGTTTTTTTATTTTCTTTTCTATTTTTGTTCGTTCTTCATCAGAAAGATGATCGTCACTTATCAGTAATTTCTTTTCGCCAACATCAAATAAAAGCCCTGCAAAAGCACCCAAGTCATTCGATAACTCAGACTTTAGTTCATCATTTTTCTCTATTATAATTTCTCTCATCCTGAGATAATCTGACCACGACCCGAGCTTTACTTTATCTTTGAAGAGCGTATTGAATCCATTAACAATAGCAGTATTGCATGGAGGTATGATAGTGGGATGTAAAAAATAAAGAATACTTGCAACTGCTGGACCTAATCCTTTAATTTTCCGTTGATCTAATAAGATTATTTCCTTAATTATTTGTTCTTCTTTTGTGGCATTTATGCATTTTTCCAAGAATTGGCCAAATGCAACTTTATTTTCCTCATTTTCATAAATATCAGGTATTCGTAATTTTGGCTTCCAGTAAAAGGGATGCGATGCTCCTTTAAATACTTGCTTTTGTTCCGTGATACAGTTTAAAACAAATTCTAAAGATGAACCTTTAAAATCATTCCCAAAACTTCCATTTTTAATATCCTGTATTACATCAAATACACCCCTACGGATAGTTCTAAATGCTTTTAGTCGTTCGTCATTATTTACGAACCAGCTATTATAAACCGTCTCCTCATCACTTTTATAACCATCAATTATTGATTTTAAATCTTGACTCATATCCCCACTCTTAATTATTTGTATATTTAC
>NZ_BADX01000097.1:0-17482 GCF_000241365.1 Pseudoalteromonas sp. BSi20480
ACGGAATCTTCATTTGCTTCATCGATTAAACTGTCGATATCGTCCAAATCAAATTCATCACTTTCTTCAACTAACGTATCAGTTGGCGTTTCATTAGCTGAATCATCATTTGCTTCATCAATTAAGCTGTCGATATCGTCCAAATCAAAGTCATCACTTTCTTCAACTAACGTATCCGTTGGCGTTTCATTAGCTGAATCATCATTTGCTTCATCAATTAAGCTGTCGATATCGTCTAAGTCAAAATCGTCACTTTCTTCAGAAGTTTTATCAGACGTGTCTACTGGTTCGGCACTCGTTTGATCAAGTAAATCATCTATATCAAAATCATCGGTCGCAAGCTCTTCGCTCAATGCTGCCATTTCATCGTTAGATTCTAAACTATCACTTTGTGGCTCTTTTTCTGCTGGTGAATCAAACTCAGGTAAGCTGTCATCTTCGTCAAATAGGCTATCTAAGTCATCATTACTTAAAATATCATCGGTGCCAGACGGTTCTTGGTCTAAATCTAAATCAATATCGTCCAAGCTATCATCAGCACTGTCGTCAAATCCTTGTTGCGTGAAAATATCGACTTCATCGTCTTCGTCACTTTCATCATCAAAAACAATATCGTCGCTAAGAAGGCCTTCTAACTCGTCTTGATCAAGTAAGTTATCTGAATCATCAAGTTCGTCTGAGTCATCTTCTAATAAATCATCATCTGGAAGCATGTCACCTTCGAGATGATCATCTAATTGAACGCTCAAGTCATCCAATGGATCTGGAATGATTGGGTCATCAAGTGGATCAGTTGCTAAGTCATCCTCATTAGAATAAGTTGGAGTTTGCGGTAAAAATTCATCATCTGCTTGAGACTCTTCTTGATTGCCTTTTCTTTTGCGAAGAAACATAACAATTGCAAAGATAATCAATAATCCGGGAATGAACATTAACAGCCCAAGCACAATAGGGTTTGACAACAAGGCTAGTAAGTCAAAACTGCTTTGAGGTTCAACCTCTTTAGCTTTTTGCTGGGCAATTATTTCATTTTGTTTAAGTATTAATTCCTTTAGCTGCAGCTGTATTTCACTATCTTGCCCTAATTGTTGGCGAACATTTTCGAGCTCTTTAGAAATTCCAGTCAGCTGTTTTTTAAGGTTATTATTCTCAACTAAAATCTCTTCAACATTTGTTACTGAACTTTTAAACTGTTGCTGTAACTCAACTAATTTATTAGTTTGGTCGGTTTTGATTTCTTTTATTTCTTTTTGTAACTCTTTTTTGGCGTCGTCTACATCAACTTTACGCGCTTGTGTAACTTGTGTTTGAGCTGATGTTATTTCAGTTTGTGTAAGTGTTCCGTTTTTTTTCTTTTCCCATAACTCGTCATCTTGCTCAGAACGCTGCCTAGCTAGTTGAGTATTCACACGTCTAATTTCAGATAAAGTGGGTATTTTTAAATAGGCCCCACTTCGCATATGATTGAGGTTTTGATCTAAAAATGAGTCGGGGTTTTTGTTATACAAGGCCTGCATAACTTGATAAATACTTACAGAGTTATCTGGACGCACTTTTACGGCTATGCGCCAAAGTGTATCGGTGGGTTTAATCGGACCAATAGACCGCCCTTGAGCACCATAGTCAACGCCTTTAGGCCCCTTTAATTGGGTACTATCTTGTGTATATACAGGCGTTACTACCAGTGCAGACGCTAATATTATAAGTATAGCCAAACCGCGCATGCTGATCCTTTAATGTCTAAATGTTACAAAGCACTCTTAAATAGGTGCGTAAACATTGATTACTCTTGCCTTATCAGTCTAATGACTGACTCACATTTGTTATTACAATCTATTTTTGTTGCAAGCTCTATTCCAATTACAAACTATAAACCACTTAGGGCACAATATCCATTGCAACACATTGAAAAGAAATGCCTTAACAACACATTTTTAATATTGATTTATTGAGTATTATCAGTAACTTTATTAAATATTATAAAAAACGGCAAAAAAGTGGCACTCTATTTAAACAAAAAGCGGCAAACACATAGTGCTTACCGCTTTTAAAGAGTGCTTAACATTTAAAAATGTTACATATAATTTTCTATTAACTCTTCAGCTATTTGAACGCTATTGGTTGCAGCACCTTTACGGGTATTATCACTAACAACCCACATATTTAGGCCATGAGGGTGTGAAATATCAGCGCGCAAACGGCCAACATATACAGTATCGTTACCACTGGCATCGGAAACCGCTGTTGGATAATCACCTTCATCGTCAATTAGCTCAACGCCTGGTGCATCATTTAACAGCTGTTTAACGTGTTCGAAGTCGTATTGCATACGTGTTTCAATATTAATAGATTCAGAATGACCAAAAAACACAGGAACACGCACACACGTTGGGTTTATTGCGATTGTTGTATCACCTAATATTTTGTGCGTTTCGTTTACCATTTTCATTTCTTCGCGGGTATAGCCGTTATCTTCAAAGCTATCTATTTGCGGAATAACATTAAAGGCTATTTGCTTAGGAAATATTTCATTATCCATTGGGCGTGCATTCATCAAGTTAGCTGTTTGCTTTGCTAACTCATCAACAGCTTCTTTCCCAGCCCCTGATACCGCTTGGTAAGTTGATACATTTATTCGATCAATACCATACGCGTCGTAAATTGGCTTTAGTGCCAACATCATTTGAATAGTCGAACAATTTGGGTTTGCAATAATATTACGATTTCTAAAGTCGGCAAGACTTGAGGCGTTTACTTCAGGTACGACAAGGGGGATTTCAAAATCATTTCTAAAATGCGAGGTGTTATCAATAACTATACAACCTGCATCGGCTGCAATTGGGGCATATTTTTCTGAGACGCTCCCACCGGCAGAAAACAATCCAATATGCGCTTGGCTAAAATCAAAGCCTTCAACGTCTTGTACTTCAATTGTCTCACCACGAAACTTAATGTCTTCACCTGCACTGCGGCTGCTCGCAAGCAAAAATAGCTGATCAACCGGAAATTTACGATCTGCTAATGTTTCGATAATTTGACGCCCTACTAAACCAGTAGCACCAAGTACGGCAACGTTATATTTTTGCGACATATTTTTTCCTCTTTAAACGATATTAAAACACCGTTAAATTAATAATTAGTTGGTTAGTTTAAAACCAAGTTGACCTAAGGCAGCTAACTGCGAGCCATCACCATTAACGGTTAAGGTGCTAAATTCTCTCCTTACAGGATAGTTTTTACGTAAACTATCAAAACCATCCGACTCTAGATGACGAAGTAAAATCCCATCATCCCTTCTTACATCGTAAATTGTGTGCACTAAGCGTGCGATGTCTTGCTCTGTAAAACTTGAACTAACAGTAGCCTGCGTAATAGCTGGTACCGGTAAAAAATCGCCTAACGATTTCATAGCTTCAACGCCTTTGAGTTCGCATAGCTTTTGATACAGCATTTGTGTACCTCTTGCCTTACCCTCTAAGGTATGGCCTGCAATGTGTACACTGGCATAGCGTACATGTGCAAGTAAATCTGTTAAAATATTAGGTTCATTTTCCCACACATCAAGCACTAAATCTAAATCGGCCCCTGCTTCCATTAAATCTAGTAAAGCACTATTGTCAATAACATCCCCTCGGCTGGCATTAATTATCGTAGTACCCGGTTTTAAGGCGTTAAGCCTTACTTTATCCATCATGTGAAGTGTTTTATGAGGCCCTTTTTTAACAAGTGGCACATGGAAAGTTACAATATCTGATTGTGCAAGTAGTTCATCTAACTCTACATGCTCATTTAATAACCCTTGTGCATGTTTTAACGGATCGCACAAAAGCAGCTTTACATTTAATGCTTTTAACTTTTTAGCCAAACAACTGCCAATACTTCCGACCCCTACTATGCCAATAGTTTGCCCTGTTAATGGGCGGGCGTTTTCTTGGCTTAACGCAAATAAGCTGCTAATAACATACTCTGCAACAGCAATGGCATTACACCCAGGCGCACTTGTAAATGCGATGTTTTTGTCTTTCAAAAGAGCTGTATCAATATGATCGATACCAATAGTCGCAGTACCAACAAAACTTAAATTATTCGCTTTTGCTAATAACTCACTAGTAACATTGGTAACTGATCGGGTGAGTAATACTTCTACGTCTATCAGTTGGTCAGGTTTTAAGTTACGTCCATCAAACCGCTCAACCTCACCAAAATCTGAAAAGTACTGCTCAACTAAAGGCATGTTTTGATCGGCAAGAATTTTCATCACAGAGTCCATTTGGCAATTAAGGGCGCTATTGTATCGAACAACCAGACCTTTGCACAAACTAAAAAGGCCGAATCAAAAACTGATCCGGCCTTTTTAGCAAAATAAAATATAATGTTTAAATTACATTGTATTTTTACGCAAACTTAAGTTTATAACTCAAAATCTTTTTTGAATTTTAAACCAAACTCACTACGGTCGTTGCTTCTCATAACACCAACAAAGCCTGATTGTTGTAGACGACCTACATCGTATACTTCGTTCAGAACGTTTTCGCCATAAAGTGTTACTTCCATATCGCCATATGCGTTAGTGTAAGAAATGTTAAAGCCAACTAACTCACGCGAATCAATTGTTTCACTTTGGCTATATACTGACTGACCTTGCATTTCACTACGGTATGAATAATTAGCATTTAGCGCAACCGTTGCACCACTGTCTAAATCCATAAAGTATGATGGGGCAACCATTACAGTCCAGCGAGGTGTTAAAGCCGGTGAATCACCTTTACCAATACCTTGAACGCCGGCATCAACCTCTGTAATTTCTGAATCTAAGTAACCTACCGCACTTCTTATTGTAAAGTCGTCAGTGATAGCAACGGTGGTTTCAAGCTCTATACCTTGTGCTTTTGATTGACCCGCATTTTCAACAATAGTTACAAAACCACCACCCGCTGTTGGATCTGAAAACGGAAGTGCTAAATCAGTGTAATCAGTAACAAATACCGCTAGCATCATAGATACGTTTTCGTGTACCTGGCCTTTCAAGCCCATTTCGTAGTTAACGGCTTTAGTTTCGTCGAACGATACAAACTGATCAGGTCCACCAAATGGACGTGGTGGGAAGCCACCAGTTTGATAACCTTTTTGAATTTGACCATAAACGTTCATGTTGTTACTGATTTGGTAAGATGCATTAATATCCCACGTCACAGCGTCAAACTCTGCACTTACGTATTTACGTTCAGCAAATGTAGGGAAAATCGCATCGGCATCTTTCTCATCTTTTGAGTATCGAAGGCCACCACCAATACTTAAATCATCTGTTAAATCGTAACTTGTATTAAAGTATACAGCGTATGAGTTTGTTTCTTGGTTTATTTCAAAGTCACCATAGCCACCAAATGAAGGTGTAACACCATCATTTAATAAACCATTAGGTGTGTTGAATGGGCTAAATACAAATGGACCAGAACGTGTAAAACCATCTTCATTAAAGAAGTAAAGGCCTGATACAAAGTCCATATTGTCGTAAGTCGCATTTAGTTGGATTTCAAACGAGTACTGGTCTGCACCACCCTCTTCTGGGAACTCAGATAAGTTAAGAGGTGACGCATCATCATCAAGTCCACCTTCGTATTCAGAAGTGCGGTAACTCGAAATAAATTTAGCCGTGTACGTATCATCAATTGCCCAATCAGCAGTAAATGACGTACCCCACCCTGAGTAAGACGTAGATTCAATACCAGCAACGGTAGTGCCTAGATCATCAGGGTCTGATGGGATCATGTCCTGTGTTAATAAAGGGAAGTCACCATTAAATACATCATTTGCATCAAGCGGCTCAGTTAACTCAATAGTGTAAGGAGATTGACCCGACTCGTTATCAACACCATCAAGTGAAAAAGTAAACGCTAAATCGCTATTAGCCTGCCATTTAAGGGCTACGCGGCCGCTAAACTCTTCTTCTTCACCAATTTCTTTTTCAGGGTTCGCTAGGTTCACTGCTTCGCCAACGCCGTCACGTGTTTTGTATGACGCACTTGCTGACATACTTAACTCATCATTTAATGAGTTATTAAAGTACACATCGCCGGCAATACGGCCACGGCTACCTAACTTTGCAGACGTTGTTAAAATACCTTCATCGCCCGGCTGTTTGGTAATAACGTTTACCGCACCACCTAACGTGTTACGGCCATATAAGGTACCCTGTGGGCCGCGCAGTACTTCAACACGCTCAACATTTGGTAATGATAAGTTAGACCCCATTTGACGACCTAAGTAAACCCCATCAAGGTATACACCCACACCTGGGTCAGTAGTAATAATGTGATCTTGTAAGCCAATACCACGGATAAATACAGAAGCATGGGCTGCATTGCCTACACCGTAACGTGTGATATTTAGATTAGGGACGTATTTACCAATATCTTCAAGGTTACTCATATTGGCTTTATCAATTAAGTTAGCACCAATTGATGTGATAGCGGTTGGAGATTCAAACAAGCTCTCTGTACGTTTACGAGCTGTAACTTCAATTTTTTCAAACGCATCTTGCTTTGCTGTTGTTTTGGTTTCTTCAGCGTTTACTGAGGTAGTCAGGGCAGCAACTATTGCTAGGCTTAACTGTGAGAGTTTGCGTAGTTTCAAAATATTCTCCAAAGGATACCGTAAATTATTTATTATGCATTTACTGGTGCAACCAGTAAGTTTTGGGCATAAAAAAAGATGCGTGGTAGCATCTTTCCTCTGGAAGGGCATTATATTACACAATTGTGAATTTATGTATTTATTTTTTGATAAAAGTAAAAACGTACCTAATGGAGGAAAAGCTAACACGTTGCAGCTATACTTGCCTCTTATGCAATTACGGCATAAAACCTCACGCTGTAAATATATGTTATGAAATTAAATTGGTTGCAACTTATTTTGATATTTTACTTAAAATCATTAACCTACATTAAAAATTTCAGATATATACCGCAAAAAACAATAACAAAGTATTAAGTTTATTAATTTTTATTACTAACTTGCTAAATTGATTAGATATAGCTCTATTTCACTTCTATAATACGCTTGAATCAACATCTAATTAACTAATAGGAAATACATATGAAAAAGCTATCTGTAGCAGTAGCATTATGTGCGGCTTTAGCAACAAACTATGCTAGCGCCGAAGTTCGAATTAATGGCTTTGCATCAATTGTCGGTGGAAAGAGCCTTGATAGTGACAGCACCTTATATGGATATGATGATGACATTTCATTTAAAAACGAAAGTGTCTTTGCATTACAGCTATCAGCTGACCTAATGGAGAAACTAACGGCCACAGCTCAAATTGTTGCCCGTGGTGAAAATGATTTCGACGCAGAATTTGAATGGGCTTACGTAACTTATGAACTAAGCGACGAGTTACAAATTAGCGCGGGTAAAATGCGAGCTCCATTTTTCCGCTATTCAGACTTTTTGGATGTTGGTTACGCTTATCGTTGGGTACGCCCACCTCAGTCAGTTTATGGTATTCCTTTTTCTACATATGAAGGTTTAAGCTTATTGCACAATACACAGCTTGGCGATTGGGATTCAACGGTGCAGCTAATGTACGGAAGCTATGACGGCGAATTAGATGCAATTACTGAAAAAACTCAAGGCGAACTTAACGATTTTGCAGGCATTAACTGGACACTTGCATATGACTGGTTCAGTGTACGTGCTGCATACTTGGTTGCAGAAACATCATTTGCACTTGACGGAACAGACCCTAGCGGCGCTGCGTTAAATGGCTTAGAAGCAGCACTTCGTGCAAACAGCTTAAACACGTTAGCTGACGATATTGCAATTGACGAAGATGACAGTTACTTCCTAGGCTTTGGCTTCTCAATTGATTATGATAATTTCTTATTCGACGCTGAATATACACAGTTTGAAGTAGAAAACAGCATTTTGACTGAGCAAACACAATACTATGCATCTGTAGGTTATCGCTTGGATGACGTTATAGTTCATTTTACGTATGAAGATAATGACGATAAACATGATGCATCTCGCTTCGATCCAATTGCAACAGTGCCAAGTCTGAATGCTGCTATAAACGGTGCATTGACAGGTGTTCAAGCGCAAAGCAATGTATACACTATCGGCGCGCGTTATGACTTCCACCCTTCTGCAGCATTTAAAATTGACTTTAGCCGCTTTGAAGACGATGTAACCGATACAGAAACTGATGTTGTTGCTGTTGGCGTTGATCTTGTATTTTAATTGGAGCAGATAATGAAAAAATTAATTTTAGCTAGTGCACTTTCATTGTGCTCAATTAATGCTTTTGCAGAAGTTGCAGTAATAGTTAACGCTGGTAACGCAAATGCTTTAGATGCAGATACAATTAAAAAGATATACCTTGGTAAAGCCAAGTCATTTGGTGATGGTACTAAGGTAAACCCAGTAAACCAAGATGGTACCGCTGCTGCAGATGAGTTTAACGATAAAGTTGTAGGTAAATCTGGCAGCCAGCTTAATGCTTACTGGTCTAAACTTGTATTTACAGGTAAAGGGACACCTCCAGAGAAATTAGGCTCAGATCAAGCTGTAATAGATTTTGTAGCAGCTAATGCAGATGCTATCGGTTATGTAGATAGCGCAAAAGTTAGTGACAATGTAAAAGTGGTTGCGACCTTTTAGCCGGTTAGCCCGTAAATTAAAAAAACCACCAAATGGTGGTTTTTTTATACCTGTAAAAAGTTATGTCTGTTGGCTTAACAAGTTAATCTCGTGTCCAATCTTGCGTTCTAAGTTGTTCTATTGTTGCAGGCTGGTGAGACATACCTAGCTAGCCTTCAAAACAACAAAGCCTCCAAAAGGAGGCTTTAATAGAGACTTTAGCTGTTCAGGTTAATTATTCAATTCTGAATTTGGCTGTAGCGTCTAATAAGTTATCTGATAAGTAATGTAGGTTTTTAGCTACATCTCTTACAGCCAGTAATGAGTCCATGGTATCTTCAAAAGAAACATGCATATTAGATACATTTTCTACAACCATGGCTGCAACCGATGTTTGCTCTTCAGTTGCTGCTGCTATTTGTGAGTTCATGCCATTTATTTCTAGCATTTGCTCAGCAATTTTCTCAATTGATATTCCTGTTTTTTCAGCCGCTGTTGCATTATCTGTTGCCATATCTCGAGCTGAAGTCATCGCAGTAACCGAATCATTAGCAGCAGTCGTCAAAGCACCTAACAATTCGCGTATTTCATTCGTTGAATGGGCGGTTCGTGAAGCAAGTTCTCGTACTTCATCAGCTACTACCGCAAACCCACGGCCATGTTCACCAGCACGCGCAGCCTCAATAGCCGCATTAAGCGCAAGTAAGTTGGTTTGATCGGCAATTGAAGTAATTACATTCAATATTTGTGATACGTTTTTTGTATCGTCCGCAAGTTTATTAATTGTTGTTGCTGCTTGGTTAATTTCATCACTTAGCGTACGAGATGCATTGACAGACATTTGTACCTGGGTACGGCTTTGCTCTACTTCTTTTTCTGCCGTTTCAGCCGCATGTGATGCATTTGCTGCAGATTGAGAAATATCACCAACACTTTGCTTCATCTCTTCCATTGATTGCTTAACAATTTCAGCATCTGTTGTTTGTTTTGTTGTTGCGCGTTCAGCCTGCTCCATACCCTGTACTAAACGGGTAGAGTTTTCCATCAATGGCTCACATACAGCAATTACTTCAAGTACGGTTTCTTTTAACAGCGCAATAAAAGCATTAAAGTTAATAGAAACTTGGCCAATTTCATCTTTAGAATTTACGGTTAATTGAGTACTTAAAGAGCCTTTTCCATTTGCTAATAAGCTTAAATTATTTGCAGCATCGCTTGCTGATGAGCCAATGTTTTTCGCAATCCAAATTGCCATAAATAAAAGCAATAATAAAGATACAATAGATACAACAAGCATTAAAGTAAGGGCATTATCTGAGCGCGTATTAGTGCTTTCAACTAATTCAAAAAAGCGGTTATCTGCCTTTTGTTGGGCTGCCTTAAAGCTCTCTAAAACAGAACCGTAAAGACTTGTTTTTAACTGGGCTTGTTGCTGAATTTTACTAAAATCGGCCGTGCCATTTACCATACCATTAGCAATTGTAGCTGATATCTTCTCGTAGTCGGCTAATTCTTTCACTACATCATTGCTAATGTAGCCATTACTCATTTGCTTAATTAAATTTATGTTTGATTCAATTGTTTTGTAAGTATCATCAGCTTTAGTTATTAAGTCTTGTTCGCCAAATGTAACTGCTTGGGTGTAAAGCTCATCTAGTTTTTCTAAGAGCCCTACGTTCGCTGATGTTAACTTTACAACCTTATATGAAGAGTTGCCCATTTCATCTAAAGAAGCTCTATTATCATCTATGGCAAGAAAATTAATTAATACCATAATTATAAAAGCAACAACTGCAATACATGTTATTGCATGTATTTTTTTAGTTATGCTTAGGTTTTGAAAAGAGAAGCCTGAAGCCATACTATTTACCTTTTTGAGTTATCTAAATATATTATCGGCTCAATACTGATAAGTGTGAGTTAAATTTGTAAAATTTCTAGTTTTTTTTTCATTTTAATCATTAATTAAGCTAAAAACTGAAATTAACACAAGTAAATTGACTTTATTGGGTACACGATGTGTTTCCTGTTAAAAATATCACCAAAGAATCTAAATTATTGTTATAACCAAACGTTTTAAGTGCAAAAAACAACCAAAGCAAATTTTAGGTATAAAAAAACCAGTAACATAATTGCTACTGGTTTTAAATTTGGTGCGGATGGGGGGACTTGAACCCCCACGCCCTAAAGCACTACCCCCTCAAGGTAGCGTGTCTACCAATTCCACCACATCCGCTATTTTAAATTTTTGTTCGCTTGTTTTATCTGTTTGAGGTTAACAAATAGCTGAACAGTAAACTGTATTAGTTTGGTACGTCTGAGTTACTTTCTTTGTTAGAAGTAACTGGAACATCTTCTTCAACAGGGACCACTGTTTCAACAGCAGGTGCTGCTTCTAGATTTTCCCATTCATCAGTCTGTTTGATCTGACCGGCTGTTAAGTTACCTAGAACAATACTCAACACAAAAAAGACTGTAGCTAGGCTTGTTGTTGTCTTTGTCATAAAGTTACCAGCACCTGAAGAACCAAACACAGTCCCAGAAGCGCCTGCACCAAATGAAGACCCCATATCAGCACCTTTACCTTGTTGGATTAAAACCATACCAACTAAAGCTAAAGCTACAACTAAATAAACTACTAATAAAATTTCGTACATCTTATACGGTCCCTTTTGCACTGTTACAGATCGCAACAAAAGATGCTGCTTTTAGACTAGCGCCCCCAATAAGGCCACCATCAATATCTGGTTGTGCAAATAATAATTCGCTATTTTTTCGTTAACGCTTCCACCATATAAGATGGTAAGCCCTTGTGCTAAATCACTGTCTAAAGACGCAATTTTGTCACGGATAAATTTGTGAACAGCTTGTGCCTGTTCTGGCGATGCAGTCTTACCTGTGCCTATGGCCCAAACGGGCTCGTATGCTATCACAGAATCTTTCAGCGCTGCTACACCTAATTTTTTAATTACCGCATCTATTTGAGCAGCAACTACATGTTCTGTTTGTCCACTTTCTTGCTCTGCTTCACTCTCGCCAACACAAAGAACGGGTATTAAACCAGCCGATTGAGCTCTAGCAAATTTATCAGCAATAACATCGCTGCTTTCGTTATAAATACTACGACGTTCTGAATGGCCAACTAGCGCATAATTTACGCCAAGGTCTTTCAGTAGTTGTGCATCAACTTCACCAGTAAAAGCGCCAGGCGTGTTTTCAGATACAGTTTGAGCACCTGTTATGACACCGCTTGCAATCATTGCTGAAACAAGTGGGAATGGAGGAAATAAAATAACATCTATTTCTGGTGATTTAATACTATTTATAGCATCCGACATATCTTTGACTAGCTCTATTGAGCCATTCATTTTCCAATTGCCAGCGACCATTGCCTTACGTATTGCCATTTTCCACTCCACATTAGAAAGCGGGCGAGATATTAACTTTTCTCGCCCAAAGTTACAAGAGGTTATTGTTATCAATCAGGTTGTTTGCTCATAGATTCGACAATCTCTGCAATCTTACGTGCACTGTCTAATACTATTTTTTCTTGTTCTGCTTCAACCATAACACGAACGACAGGTTCAGTGCCTGATTTACGGAGTAAAACACGGCCCTTATTACCTAAGTTTTGTTCCACTTCTTCGACTGCCGCAAGGACTTTTGGCGCCGTTGTAGGATCGGTACCCGGTGTATAACGCACGTTAATCATTTTCATTGGGTATTTTGTAAACCCGGCGCCTAAATCTTGAAGCGTTCTATTTTGTGCAACCATAGCAGCCAGCACTTGCAAGCTTGATATAATACCATCACCCGTTGAAATTAAGTCTAGATTGAGTACATGGCCTGAACTCTCTCCACCAATTTTCCACCCTTTTTGCTGAAGTAATTCCATTACATAGCGATCGCCAACTTTGCTTCTAGCAAACTCAATGCCTTTTGCTTTAAGTGCATTTTCAAGGCCCATATTTGACATAACAGTACCAACAACACCGCCACCTAAAATATGATCGTTCGCTGCCTGACAAGCAATTATATAAACTAAGTCGTCACCATCAAATACACGGCCATTATGGTCAACCATCATTACACGGTCGCCGTCACCATCATAAGCTATACCTACATCGGCTTTATGTTCAAGTACTTTGCGTTTTAACGTGTCTACATGAGTTGCACCGCATTCATGGTTTATATTTACACCATTTGGCTCACATGCATGCGTAATTACGTCAGCGCCGAGCTCACGCATAACTGATGGGGCAATATGATATGTTGCGCCGTTAGCGCAATCTACAACCACTTTTAATCCCTCCAAAGACAACCCTTGTGGAAATTGACTCTTACAAAACTCAATATAACGTCCGTCTGCGCTTGCCAAGCGTGTTGCTTTACCTAACTTATCTGAGGCCACACAGGTCATTTGCTCATCAAGCATTGCCTCTATTTCAAGCTCTACAGCATCATCAAGTTTTAAACCTTGACCATTAAAAAATTTGATACCGTTGTCGTAATATGGATTATGTGATGCGCTTATTACAATACCGGCTTCAGCCCTAAATGTTTGTGCTAAATAAGCAACGGCCGGCGTAGGCATTGGGCCAAGCAGAACAACATCAATACCGGCGGCTATTAAACCTGCTTCAAGGGCTGTTTCAAGCATGTAACCAGAAATACGTGTGTCTTTACCAATAATAACTTTTTTTGTTCCACCTTTTGATAGCACACGTCCTGCAGCCCA
Source organism: Pseudoalteromonas sp. BSi20480 (assembly GCF_000241365.1). Taxonomy (NCBI): domain Bacteria; kingdom Pseudomonadati; phylum Pseudomonadota; class Gammaproteobacteria; order Alteromonadales; family Pseudoalteromonadaceae; genus Pseudoalteromonas; species Pseudoalteromonas sp. BSi20480. Next base: position 13,379 of record NZ_BADX01000097.1, read on the forward strand.
ACCCAGCTTCATTGCAAACTCAGGGTTGATTGGCGCTGTTCCCACTAAACCACGTACGCCATCTGTGCCAAAATACTTTCTTTGTTTCATTCTATTATTCCTTTTATACACGCTTGGTAAACACCAAGTACATCTGCAGTTTCTTTTACGTCGTGAACGCGTATTATTTTTGCACCATTTTGTGCGGCAATAAGTGCGCCAGCTAAACTGCCGGCCATTCGTTCGCTTGTGTCTCTGTTTAACAGGTTACCAATCATCGACTTGCGAGAAAGCCCCGCTAATAATGGCAAGCCTAATTTATTAAAATCATTAAACTTGGTCAAAATTTCGTAGTTATGGCTTAATGTTTTTCCAAATCCAAAGCCTGGGTCAAGAATAAGCTGCTGAGCTTTTATTCCCATCCCCTCACAGGCACTAACGCGACGTTTGAAAAATTCATTAATATCGCCCATTAAATCACTATATTGTGGAGATGTTTGCATACTTCGGGGCTGACCCTGCATGTGCATTAAGCAAATTGCGATGTTTTCAAATTGTGCAACAACATTCAGTGCGTCAGGCTCTTGTAATGCGCGAACATCATTTACCATATCTGCACCAGCTAAAATAGCCTGCCTCATCACCTCAGCTTTACTCGTATCAACAGAAATAACACAATCACTCTGAGTACGTATTGCTTTTATTATTGGCACCACTCGTTCAAGCTCATCATCAAGGCTAACTGCCTGAGCACCTGGTCGAGTAGACTCACCACCAATATCAATTATTTTTGCGCCATCAGTTAATAACTGTAATGCGCGCTGCACAGCGATGCTGGGGTCTATAAATTTACCACCATCTGAAAATGAATCAGGGGTTACATTTAATATACCCATAATCACAGGCTCAATTAAATTTAGTTCTCGACCATTTGGTAAGTTAATAATGTTGTTCATAATGAGCCTTGTTTGCTTTTCAGAATTCAAACAAATCTAACTAAAAATTAGAGCGAAATTTAAACCGATACAAAAAAGACCCCGAAGTACGGGGCGTTTTTGAGTATTTTAACGATTATTCAGCTTTGTCATCAACATTTGTTTCATCTTTTTTAGATGATTCTGTTGTTGATTGGCTTTCATCACTAACAGGCTCCTTTACAGAATCTGTTTGTGGTGCTTTAGGCTCATGACGGTCATGAGCATCGCGTGGCTCACGCACTGGCTGGCGCGCCATTAAGTCGTCAATTTGCTTAGCGTCAATCGTTTCGTATTTCATTAACGCGTCTTTCATTGAATGAAGAATATCAATATTCTCTTTCAATATTTTTTCGGCACGCTCGTAGTTTCTATCTGAAAATAAACGAACCTCTGCATCAATTACTTTAGCTGTATCATCCGACATGTTAGATGCACGACTACCGCCACCACCCATGTACATTTCGTTTTGATCTTCGGCGTAAAGTAGTGGTCCTAATTTTTCGCTTAACCCCCAATGTGTAACCATTTTGCGTGCTATGTCTGTTGCACGTTCAATATCGTTACTCGCACCGGTAGTCACTTTATCGGCACCGTAAATAAGTGCTTCAGCGATTCGACCACCATAAAGGCTAGAAATCATTGATTCTAATAGCTCTTTAGAATGACTAACACGATCTTGTTCTGGTAAATACATAGTCACACCTAGCGCACGGCCACGTGGAATGATAGATACCTTATAAACAGGGTCATGCTCTGGCACCATGCGACCAACAATTGCATGGCCGGCTTCGTGGTATGCCGTCATTTCTTTCTCTTGCTCGCTCATCACCATGGTCTTGCGCTCTGCGCCCATCATGATTTTGTCTTTAGCAGCATCAAACTCAGCCATATTTACAACACGTTTGTTACCACGTGCAGCATAAAGTGCAGCTTCGTTGACTAAGTTAGCTAAATCAGCACCCGAAAAACCGGGTGTACCGCGAGCAATAACAGCTGCATCAACGTTGTCACCTAATGGTACTTTACGCATGTGCACTTTAATAATCTGTTCACGACCGCGTATATCAGGTAAGCCAACTTCTACTTGACGGTCAAAACGACCTGGGCGAAGTAATGCAGGGTCTAATACGTCTGGGCGGTTAGTCGCAGCAATAACGATTATGCCTTCGTTACCACCAAAACCATCCATTTCTACCAGCATTTGGTTTAATGTTTGTTCGCGCTCATCGTTACCGCCGCCCATACCTGCGCCACGTTTACGACCTACTGCATCAATTTCATCGATGAAGATAATACAAGGCGCTGCTTTTTTGGCTTGTTCAAACATGTCACGCACGCGCGATGCGCCTACACCAACAAACATTTCAACAAAGTCAGAACCCGAAATTGTAAAAAAGGGTACTTTTGCTTCGCCGGCAACAGCCTTAGCAAGCAACGTTTTACCTGTACCTGGCGGTCCAACCATAAGTACACCCTTAGGTATACTACCACCTAATTTTTGGAATTTAGACGGGTCGCGCAGGAAGTCCACCAATTCGGTAACGTCTTCTTTTGCTTCATCACAACCAGCAACATCGGCGAACGTAGTTTTGATTTGGTCTTCGCTCATTAGACGTGCTTTGCTCTTACCGAATGACATAGCGCCTTTGCCGCCACCGCCTTGCATTTGACGCATGAAGAAAATCCATACACCAATAAGCAGTATCATCGGGAACCAAGAAATAAATATGCTTGCTAAAAATGATTGTTCTTCAGGCTTTACACCTTTCACGTTTACATCACTTTTAAGTAAGTCATTTAAAATGTCTTTGTCGTAGATTGGCATAATGGTTTGAAAGCGCTCACCATTATTTTTAGTGCCTGTGATTGTTCCACTGGTGCTCTCGATTGCCACTTCTTGTATTGAGCCATTTCGGGCATCTTTTACAAACTGACTGTAACTTGTTTGACGGTCGATTTGCTCGCCACCATTAAAGCTCTGAAAGACTGACATAAGCACAACTGCAATGACCAGCCATAGTATTAAATTTTTCGCCATATCGCTCAAGGGGTTAACCTCTTGTATCCAATTAATTTAAATTCAACTAAACGCCAAGCAACTGTACTACAGTTTGTATCCAGTCGCTACTATATATACTTCCCGAGAACGGGCACGTGAGGCATCAGGTTTGCGTATTTTCACTGCTTTAAAACTATTACGTACTTCCTGCAAGTATTGATCAAAGCCTTCGCCTTGGAAAACCTTAACAATAAATGCACCATTTTTCTTTAGAACTTGATTACACATATCTAGCGCAAGCTCAACTAAATACATACTTCCAGCTTGGTCCACTGAGTTATTACCACTCATGTTCGGTGCCATGTCAGAGAGTACCACATCAACATTTTTTCCATCAATGCGTTTTAATAAAGCATCTAACACGGCTTCTTCACGAAAGTCACCTTGTAAAAAATCAACGCCCGCTAGAGAGTCCATAGGTAAAATATCACAAGCAACAACTTGCCCCTTGTCACCTACCTTCTCGGCTAAATACTGTGACCAACTACCCGGGGCAGCCCCTAAATCCACCACAGTCATACCAGGGCGAAGTAACTTGTCTCTATTTTGTACTTCATCTAATTTAAAAACCGCTCTTGAACGCCAGCCTTTTTTTTGCGCTTCCTGAACATATTTATCATCAAAATGTTCTTTCAACCATCGCTGTGAACTGGCTGACTGTTTTTTATTTGTCATAAATTACACGCAACTAATTAGTAATATTCTCTAGATGGCGTTAGAATACCCTTAATTCAAGCCATATTCAGCAAAATTTGTATAAACATGACATTATCAAATAAACAAAAGCAGTTTTTAAAAGGCGAGGCACATAGCCTTAAGCCTGTAGTTTTACTAGGTTCTAACGGTTTAACCGAAGGCGTAGTGATGGAAATTCAAAGTGCACTAGAAATTCACGAATTAATCAAAGTTAAAGTACCAACTGACGATCGTGAAACCAAAGCGCTTATTTTTGAAGCTATAGTTCGTGAAACAGGTGCGACAAAGCTTCAAACAATTGGCCACACTATTGTGCTTTATCGCCAAAGCCCTGAGAAAAAAAATTCAACTGCCGCGTAACTAATTTACTTTCTGAGTAAATTATTGCGCTTA
>NZ_BADX01000096.1:0-512 GCF_000241365.1 Pseudoalteromonas sp. BSi20480
GACTAAAGTCTATAGGTTAATTTTATTCACTTATTGAGTTTGTTTTTATCGTTTGTGAGGTTTGAGCTTTTACTCTAAAGTTCAGTTGTCGGCAACAAGCACGACTCAATTAATTAGGAAAGGCAAACCATGAAACGTACACTTTTAAAAACCATCGCTCTTGGCTCATTATTAACTTGCTCTGCAGCTGTAATGGCTGATTCAAGTGACTACAAATTAATGGTTATTGAAGCGCAAACTGCGCCGCAGCCGCTGGAACAATCGTTTAACAGCTGCGCACTGAATGTTAAGTCAAAAAACTACGCACAGGCTGAAGCTATTTGTACTAAAGCAATTGCACTTTTAAAAGATGCAGACGCACCACGATTTAAAGTACGCCAGCTTACCTCATTCGCGTTAAGCAACCGCGGTGTAGCGCGTTTAAAAGCGAACAACGAAACGGCTGGTCTTGCTGATTTATACGAAGCTAAATCAATGTCTAACAGTACAATGGTGTCGCACAATTTAACACG
>NZ_BADX01000095.1:0-2135 GCF_000241365.1 Pseudoalteromonas sp. BSi20480
TGCTAAAGAAGAGCTTTCTTTATAATAAGCATTAGCTAGCGCAAGTTTCAAAAAAGCCCCTGCAAGGTATAACCTGTAGGGGCTTTTTTGTGCATGATATAAAAGTTTATCATTGTTTGCGGACCCTCACTTGAAAAAAATTTCATACCCAGACTCTTCTTTAGATCGATTTAGTATTTAGCTATCGGCTAATGTTACATTTTTTACCTGTTTTTTAGACGGTTATTCTGTAAAATCACGCATTAACATTTGTGAAAAAAATTTACACTTGTGATTAAGGTGATTATTCAACTAAATATAAGTAGGAATTATGATTTTTTATATTGTTGGGTTGAGTACATTGGTTATTATTTTGTGTTTAGCTATTTATGTCATTTATAGCAATGTACGCACAAGCCGAGTAAGAAAAGCAAAAGAATACAATGTGTTATTTGATAAAGATACCATTGTGGATGATCTTATTACTCAACTTACTGATAAAAACCAAGCCCAAGAAGACGAGCATAAAACAATAAAAGGCAAAGAAGAGATCCTTGCAACATTTATTGAATTGCATCGTTCAGGTAGTTTTTGTGCGCATTTAAGCGAGCAAGAAATTATTTACTTTGTTAAGAAAAAATTAAACATGGAGAGCAGTAACAATGGATAAAGAAAAAGTAATCCCAGCAAGAAAAAAATGAGTCGTTTATGAGCCGTTTTGGCCGTCGTAATGTCATTGTGGTGTCGTCAATTGTTGTTGTATTAGCGGTTATTGCCACTCTTACATCGCAGGTTATATCGTGGAACGAAGCAGATGAGCGTTTAGTACACCAATCAGCATTTACTGGTAATTTAACGGTGATAAATCAGGCTGGCCCTTATCTAAAAGCATTTGGTACTACCTCTGCTTATAAAAAAGTAATTTCTATCAACTTTACAGGCGACAGTAGTGCAACAGCAAGCGCGATAGTACCGTTAATCCCTATTCGCTTTTTAGATACAACAACCGGTGGGGCGCGTGGTGTGTCGCGTTTTATATTACCGGGCAATGTACCAGCTAGTGAGTCTGGCGCATTACGTGGTTTGCTTAAAATACACGAAGAATTTGGCTCGCAAGAAACCCTAATTTCTAACCTACTAATGCGTGCCACAACTGAAAATGTTAAAGCGTCTGCACGTATGATGTCGGTAGAGCAACATTACTCAGGTGGTAATGGCCAATTAAGCCAAGATTTTTCTGATCAGCTAACAAACGGTATTTTTGTAACCGAGCAAATTATTAGTACTGGTGAGCGTGATAAAACTGACGATTTAAGTAATTTGAGTAAACAGCAACGCGTTACTATTAATATTAAAAAAGACAGCGAAGGCAATGCACTGCGTAACGCACCTATTTTAGGCGCTTACGGTATTACAGTCGTTGATGCGAGCATTATTGATATTGACTACGAAAGTAAAGTAAACGCTCGTCTAGAAGCGCAAAAACAAGCAGCAGCAGATGAAGCACTTGCGCGTCAAAACCTTAAAAAAGCAGAGCAACAAGCGCGTACAGAGGTTGCACTAGGTGAGCAAGCCATTGCAAAGCAACGAGCTGAATCTGAAAAGCTAAAAATTAAAGAGCAAATAGATGCTGAGCGTATCAAAGCAAATGCGATTATTTCAGCGCAGCAACGTGTAGCGGTAAAAGCTGAGCTTGCAAAAGAGCAAGAAGAGATATTAAAGCAACAACGTTTAGAAGCTCTAGGTATGGATGTGTTAGCAGAGGCACGTTTACGTGCTAAGTCGGCAGCGCTTGATCCTAAATATGTTTTTGATGAAACATTAAAAGCTGAGGTGAAAATTCAAACTGCTTTATTTACAAGTTTAGGCAATAGCCGCCTAGTGCCTGAAATTGTTATTGGTGGTGCAGGTCAAGGTGAGCAAAGCAACGGTTCTGAATTTATGCGTTTACTAGCTGCTGATGCCGCTTTAAGTCTTAAAAAGCGTTTAGAGAAAGAGAAAAAATAAGCGATTTAGTAAATTTAAAAGTTCTGCTTAGTCCCAGGTAACAAAGACTAAAAAATAGAAACGACTGCCTAAAATTTCAGGCAGCGTTTTTTATTATGTGGAACTTTTCATAAAATGTATTAAAAAATTTACTATTCGTTCAGCCATAA
>NZ_BADX01000094.1:0-11532 GCF_000241365.1 Pseudoalteromonas sp. BSi20480
ATTAGTCTGTGTTTACACACTAAAACTTGCACCACAACCACATGTGGTTGTTGCGTTCGGGTTAGATACAAAAAAGCGTGCACCTTCTAAGCCCTCAGTATAGTCAACTACACCGTCAACTAAATATTGAATACTCATAGGGTCAACCACTAGCGTTACGCCATTTTTTACAATTTCTAAATCGCCAGGATTTGCTTTTTCATCAAAAGTAAAACCGTACTGAAAGCCAGAACATCCACCACCCGTTACGTAAACACGCAGTTTTAGTTCTGGGTTTTCTTCTTCATCGATTAATTGTTTAACACGAACAGCTGCTGCATCGCTAAACTGAATTGGTAATTCTTCTGACATTTTAAAACCCTCAATATCGTAATGGCGTGATTATCTAATACCCGAGTGTTTTAATCAAGTATAGTCAATTAACGCTTTGCTCTAAGTTATACCCATAAATACATTAAAAATGACTGTATATCGCTTATATTGACTGAAAAAAACAGCACTTTAATATGCAACTAGTGGCATGTTAAACAAGTAATTATTTTAACTAAAAAACTCCGTTTTATTATTTGCCATAAATAGCTAATTTAAGTTAATAATTTTATAAAATCACAAGGACTTAGTGGTTGGCTTTTGCTAAAATACAGCTGAAAAATGCACTGAGGAAAAAATGCATGTGGCTGGAGCAGCTCAGGCGTCGACTCGCACAACCTAAAACATCTGTACAATTATGCCTTTTAGGCGTAGTTGCTGGGTTAATTGCTGCATTTTTTATTATTTTATTCCGCTTAACAATTCTCTTTTTTCAAAGTTTATTTTTAGAAACCCCAGACGACTTTACAACCTTGCCAACTCTTGAACGTGTTTTAATGCCTTTAATTGCAGCATTTTTAATTGCGTCATTTGCCGCTTTTACTGGTTTCAAACATTATCGGTTAGGTATCCCATTCGTTATTCATCGTATTAAACGTCATTACGGGCAAATGCCTTTATACAATACACTCAACCAATTTGTTGGGGGGGCTTTGGCATTAATCAGTGGTTTTTCGGTTGGGCGAGAAGGCCCATCGGTACATATGGGAGCAACGGGCGCCAGTATTTTAGCCGATAAACTCCACTTACCACACAATGCCATGCGTACATTAAGCGGCTGTGGAGTTGCTGCGGGTATTGCAGCATCCTTTAACACGCCTCTTGCCGCCGTTATTTTTGTTATGGAAGTCGTGTTAAGAGAATACAAAGTTCATATTTTTGTCCCTATTATGCTTGCTGCAGTAACAGGTGCACTTGCTACTCAGTTCGTATTTGGGGGAGGATCAGAACTTGCACTCATAACAATTGCTCCCTTGAGTGGTTGGCACTATCCATATTTAATTTTATGCGGTATGGCACTGGGCGCTATTGCATACAGCTTTAATCAAAACTTAATGTTAATTATTAAAACATTTAAACCTTTAAGTATGTTTCCTCGTTTACTCATTGCAGGTTGTATCGCAAGTTTAATTGCTTATGCCGTTCCCCAAGCAATGGGATCTGGCATGAGCGCGATAGCTATTGCGGTGGAGTCGCCAGATAATGTGCAATTACTCACCACTATTTTAATTGCTAAATTACTAGCAACTTTATTTGCTATAGGTTTGGGCATACCGGGAGGGTTAATTGGTCCTGTTATTGGGTTAGGCGTTTTAGTCGGGACTATGATGGCGTTTTTTGCTCAGTTTATTAGCCCTGGTACTGATATTGCCGGAACTTATGGTGTATTGGGCATGGCTGGGTTAATGGCTGCCACATTACATGCACCACTTGCAGCGCTAACAACAGTAATGGAGCTTACATCGTCGCCAGAAATAATTGTTCCAGCGATGCTTGTGATAACAACAGCTTATGTAACCGCATTACAAGTGTTTGGTAATCGCTCTATATTTTTGCAGCAACTTGATTTTCAGGGGCTTCCCTATCATGTTTCCCCTGCCACAGAGGCGCTACAAAAGGTGGGAATTATGGATGATATGGATGAAAACTTTAAATTGCTGTTTTCAAACGACAAAGAGCAAATAAAAAATACACTCGATGCCATGGACAGCCAAACGCCATTGATTGTGTTTGACGAAGAAAACGGGTATCGACTTGCAGAATACGATTTAAGCTTAATGTCTGATCAAGCAATCAACCTGAACTATGTAAACTTACAAGGTATTAGCAGTCAAGCAACGTTAGCTGATGCCTTTGATATACTAAAAGATAAGCGCAGTGGCGCTTTATATGTATACAACCTGTTAGATAATCAACAAATAATGGGGCTGTTACGTTGGGATCAAATTCATCATATTTTAACCATCCGTAACAGCTTACTATAAATAATAAGGGTTATTATGAGTGCATTACTGATTTATAAAACGCTGCATATATTTTTTATGATTGCATGGTTTGCAGGCATTTTTTACTTACCACGGTTATTTGTTTACCACGCAATGAGCCAAGAGCGTGCATGTAACTCTATGCTAAAAGTAATGGAACGCAGGCTCCTTTATTTTGTAACGCCATTTGCTATTTTAACGGCTGTTTTTGGTGTACTAACGATTGTGGAATATGGCCGTGAATGGTTTAAATACAGTATGTGGCTGCACTATAAACTAGTGCTAGTTATAATTTTATATTTATACCATGCGTACTGCTTTAAATTACTAGCCGACTTTAAACACGACAGAAATACTAAAACAGATCGTTTTTACCGAATTTTTAATGAATTACCTGTTATTGCATTACTTATTATAGTTGCACTGGCAGTAATTAAGCCGAGCCTTTAAGCTATTTGGTATAAAAAATACCGCATTAATTACACACGACTTAAAATCTAATATGCGCGATTGCGTGCCCCATATTATGGATTATCGCGCCCTTTTGAAAAACTAGGAATAACCCCATGTTAAGTTTCCAAGGTGAACATATTCTGTCTGTTAATCAGTTAGACAGAGACTGCATTGAACGTATTTTTGCAGTAGCAAAAAAGATGGAGCCTTATGCTAAAAAGCAAAAGCAAACAACGGTGCTTGAGGGCGCCATTTTAGCTAATTTGTTTTTTGAACCCAGCACACGTACGCGCGTTAGTTTTGGAACCGCGTTTAACCTGCTTGGTGGAGGCGTGCGTGAAACAACAGGTATGCAAAGTTCAGCTCTTGCTAAAGGTGAATCTTTATACGATACAGCGCGTGTTATTTCAGCTTATGCAGATGCGGTAGCTATGCGCCACCCAGACGCAGGCTCGGTTAGTGAATTTGCCGAAGGCTGTACCGTACCTGTAATTAATGGCGGTGACGGCCCAAATGAACACCCCACTCAAGCACTGCTAGATTTACTTACTATTGAACGTGAGTTACACCGCTTTGATCAAAATATTGATGGTATGCACATCGCTTTGGTTGGCGATTTAAAATACGGTCGTACTGTTCATTCGTTATCAAAACTACTGTGCCATTACAAAAACGTTAAATTTTCAATGGTGGCACCCGATGGCTTGCAAATGCCAACCAGTATTTTAGATGCAGTAGAAAATGCTGGCCATAAAATAGAGCTAGTGAACAAAATGGAAGGTAACTTAGCGGCCGATATCGTGTATCAAACACGTATTCAAGAAGAACGCTTTCCATCTCAAGAAGAAGCAAATAAATACCGTGGCGGATTTAGAATTAGCCAGTCAATTTATAACGCACACTGTAAGCCTAATTCAGTGCTAATGCATCCGCTTCCTCGTGATAGTCGTACTGAAGCTAATGAGCTTGATAACGACTTAAACAGCAACGACAATTTAGCTATATTTCGCCAAGTACAAAACGGCGTATTAATTCGTATGGCATTGTTTGCTTTAACGCTCGGCGTAGAAAACAAAGTTGAGCAATATGAAGTAGACGTGCCTTGGTTTAGCCGCAAACGCGACAGCTAACCCTTTTTTAAGTGACAATTTATAGGATTTTTCATGACAATTAGCCAAGACTTATTTGAACGCGCTCAAACCTCTATTCCTGGTGGCGTAAACTCACCAGTGCGCGCTTTTAATGGCGTAGGTGGCACACCATTATTTATCACAAAAGCAGAAGGTGCATTCACCTTTGATGCCGATGGTAATCGTTATATCGATTACGTAGGTTCGTGGGGCCCAATGATCATGGGCCACAATCACCCGGCTATAAAACAAGCGGTTCATGAAGCAGTTGAAAACGGCCTTAGCTATGGCGCGCCAACTGAAGCTGAAATTTTAATGGCTGAGAAAGTAAAAGCGCTTGTACCTTCAATTGAAAAAGTTCGCATGGTTAGCTCAGGTACCGAAGCAACTATGAGCGCAATTCGCCTAGCGCGTGGCTTTACTAATCGTGACAAAATTCTTAAATTTGAAGGCTGTTACCACGGCCATGCCGACTCACTTTTAGTTAAAGCGGGCTCAGGTGCTTTAACTATGGGCGTGCCTAATTCACCAGGTATTCCTGAAGACTTTGCTAAACACACATTAACAGTATCGTTTAATAACATTGAAGAAGTGAAAGCTATTTTTGAAAAATACGCTGACGAAATTGCCTGTGTTATCGTTGAACCGGTAGCGGGTAACATGAACTGTATTCCACCTGTTGAAGGCTTTTTAGAAGGCCTGCGCGCAGTATGTGATGAATACAAATCGGTGCTTATTTTTGACGAAGTAATGACCGGTTTTCGTGTATCTCTTGGTGGTGCACAAGCGTATTACAACATAAAACCTGACCTAACATGTTTAGGTAAAGTAATAGGCGGCGGCATGCCGGTAGGCGCATTTGGCGGCAAAACTGAAATTATGGATTACATCGCTCCTGTTGGCCCAGTATATCAAGCCGGAACACTGTCTGGTAATCCAATAGCCATGGCTGCAGGTTTAAAATCATTAGAGCTATTAAGTGAGCCTGGATTACACGACAAACTAGAAGCTATTTCAAAAGCAATATGTGAAGGCTTTGAAGCAGGCGCTAAAAAAGCAGGTATCGCACTTACAACAAATTACGCGGGCGGCATGTATGGCTTTTTCTTTACTGATGTTGAAAAGGTAACCACTTACAAACAAGCGACTGAGTGTGACCTAGAGCGTTTTAAACGCTTTTTCCATCTTATGCTTGAAGAAGGCGTATACCTTGCGCCATCAGCATTTGAAGCTGGCTTTGTATGTGCTGCGCACACGGAACAGGAAGTACAAGAAACTATAGCTGCAGCAGAGCGCTGTTTCGCAAAGCTTTAATCGCAAGTATTGCCTAAACGGGGTTTATATACCTACTTTTAAAACAAGCAATCAATACTAAAGATTGAAAAAGCCCTTTAAGGGCTTTTTTTATTTGTAAATTGATATAATTGAATGATAATTAAGCATAACAAGGTCTACTTATCTTCACCCTACTTTATTAAATACAAGAGAGTCTTATGTCTGGATTACGGCAGTTAGCTGCGCCTGCAATGCGCTTAATGGCGAATCTAAAATACAAAACTAAAATAAGCATCACGTTTGGCATTCTCTTGATCCCACTTGCACTAAGCATGTTTTTTCTGGTGTCGTTATTGAGTAAAAGTATTGATGTATCGAAAATGGAACAACAAGGTTTAAAAGGCTATCGAGCAATACTTACTAATCAAATACAAGGGACAACCGATAAAAATATAAATGTGGCACGCTCGCTGGGCTTTAAAATTAAAGACAGCGAAGTAGACGATGTCCTTGAGCTTGTGTCTATTCAATCTAACTTAGCGCTAGATAGCGAACTTGCCAGCGCCTATTTAAATCGTGTATTGGTAACCCGTGTACCTGCTTTTATCACTCAAATAAACCTAACTGCCGCGAGCGCAAATACAGTACTGAACAATAACCAATTTACTCCAGATACCTTTATTGCACTTTCAAACCTAAGTAAATCGTTACCCCAATTTGAGCAGCAACTTTTAAAAACACTTGCTATTGCAACGTCAGCGGATAAATCGGTAAATAAAGCGCTCTCTCCCACTTTAAATGAACTACAAAAATCAGTCTCAGCATTTAAGAACGCGATAGATAAAAAACTACTGGAACCCGACGACATAGAGTTAACTCAGCGTGAATTTTCAGCACTCACTGACAATGTTCAAAAAAATATTAGCGCTTTAATCAACATCAGTATTCCAACTCTAGAATCGTTAATTAGTAATAAAATACAAACCCAGCAGTGGACCAAAAACACTGTACTGATCGCCTCTATAATAAGTTTACTGTTTGCTCTTTATTTAATGGTTGGGTTTTATTTTGCAGTCGTTGACACCATAAGTCGCTTCACTAAAGCAGCCACTAAAGCAGCTAACGGTGACTTAAAGGCAACCCTTAACTCAATCGGGAGTGACGAAATGAGCGTTATTGCTGAGCAATACAACGCCCTACTCAATGCCTTTTCACATCTACTTTCAGATGTTAAAGCCAGCACCAAAGAGTTATGCGATGCCACTCAGTCTCTTTCGCATGCCAGTAGTCAAACCAGTGACGATGTAATAAAACAGCAAACGCGGGTAAATGCAATTAGCCATGCATTAAGCGACATGGCGCAAACTGCACATATAATTGAAGAATCAGCCCATCAGGCAACACTTACTGCACAAAATGCCGCTGAGCATGTAAAACAGGGGTCGAGCAATACCATGGAGCTTGCTCAATACATGCAAGATTTAAAAATGGAGTTTACCGAAAGTCAGCAAGCACTTGACCGACTAGCTCAAGATAGCCAAGAAATTAGTAAAGTAAGTAAAGGGATAAGTGAAATTGCCGACCAAACAAACCTATTAGCACTCAATGCTGCAATAGAAGCAGCTAGAGCGGGTGAACACGGACGTGGTTTTGCGGTAGTTGAAGACGAAGTAAGAACACTTGCATTACGCACACAAACACAAACACAAGAAATTCACCAAATTATTAGCTCACTGCAAAAGGCATCTGACGATACACAAGTTAAAATGCGTTCAAGCGTTGAAAAAATGGAGTTATCTGTCGAAGCCGCAAACCAAACAAATACAGTACTGCAAAGCGCAGAAAGTAGTATGGGTGATATAAAGCATCAAGGCGAGGTCATCGCTGAACGAGTTAAACAGCAAGCCAACGCGACGACTCAGGCACTTAATGACTCGCAAGAAGTTAATAACTTAGCTGATCATACATTAGTGTCAGCGCAATCAACGCTGCAAGACGCCGAGCAGCTTTCACGCTTATCGAATGATTTAACAACGTCAATGCGCTTTTTTAAGTCTTAGCTTTTAATATCTATAGCGCTAAATATCTATAAATAACAAAGCCGCTAAATAGCGGCTTTGTTATTTGAGTTATCATTTTATACAGCGAGGCCTTGGCTCAAATTCACTCACTCTTAATGGAAGCTGTATCACTTTGCCACATCCTGGAGGAGCTTGTTTACCTGTGTGCTCGTTTACAAAGGCCCAACGGATTGAAGGGGGGCGAGTATCGGCAATGGCTTGTGGGTTGAGTGGTTTTAAATAACGGATATAGGCTTCTAGTGCCCCGACACTGCCAGTTAAACCGGTGCTTTTATTATCATCGCGGCCAAGCCATGCAACGGTTACCGTGTTTTGATCAAACCCTGCAAACCAGCTGTCACGTAAATCATTGCTAGTCCCTGTTTTACCGGCTAGTTGAATAGACGGAAAGTGTAAGTTTAATCGCTTTGCTGTGCCGTCTTTTGTTACACGCTTCATTGCATATTTGGTCATGTACACAGAAGCTTCATCAAAACGAGGCTCTGCACTTACTTGATGTTTGTATAGCACGTTACCTACAGAATCAGTAAGTGCTGATATGGATGTTAACTTCTTATACTCACCGTCATTTGCTATGGTGGTGTAAAGCTGGGCAACATCAAAACTAGATAACTCTAAAGCACCTAAGAGTAAAGACGGGTATTCATCTATTTGACCTTCCACTCCGAGTGATTTAAGCGTGTTTGCAACTTTATCCACTCCTATATCTAAGCCTAAATTAACAGCAGGAATATTAATACTATTACTAAATGCTTGATAAAGCGGGATTGCACCACGGTATTGGCGATCAAAATTTTCAGGCTGCCATACATTACCTTCTTCGTTTGTTACCTGTAACGGCGAATCATCAAGTAATGTGGCTAAATTATAATTTGGTGATTGTAGTGCTGTTAAATAAACTGCAGGCTTAACTAAAGACCCTATATTTCTTTTTGTATCCAGCACTCTATTAAAGCCCGAATATCGAACATCACGCCCTGCTACAAGGGCCGATACGCCACCTTTATCTGAATTTACAGAGATCATAGCAACCTCAAGCTTATCTGTTTTAGGGCGTTTCTCTAAATAAGGTAAGCTTTTCTCAACCGAGTTTTCCATTGCTGTTTGTTTTTGTAAATCAAAGTAAGTAAACACCCTAACCCCAGCATCTAGTATTTGCTGGTCGGGTAGTAATTTATTTAATTCACGGTTCACCAGTTCTAAATACCCTGGGTATGATTTTTGTAAACTTTCTTTCATTGGCGCAATGTCTATTGAGCGCTTAAGGGATGCTCGGTATTCTTTTGTGCTTATTAATTTATTTTCTACCATGAGGCGAAGTACTAAATCGCGACGCTCCATAGTGCGCTCTTTGTAGCGGCGAGGATTGTAATAAGACGGCCCTTTCACCATCGCTACTAGCAACGCTATTTGATCGTATTCAAGCTCATCTACTGGTTTTGAAAAATAAAACTCAGACGCCAAGCCCATGCCATGCACGCCTTGGTTATAAGATTGACCTAAATAAACCTCGTTTAAGTAGGCCTCTAATATTTGGTCTTTTGAGTAACGATAATCAAGAATAAGCGCAATAAACGCCTCATTGATTTTTCGCAGCAGCGAACGTTCACGGGTTAAATATATATTTTTAGCGAGTTGCTGCGTTAACGTGCTACCGCCTTGGACTGTTCGCCCTGCTCTAATATTGGTATATAAAGCGCGTAAAATAGAAAAAACAGATACACCGTGGTGCTCATAAAAATTACGGTCTTCCACTACTAGCAAAGTGTCTTTTAACATAGCAGGAAACTTATCAAGGGGAACAAATTCTCTATCTTGCTTCGAATCGTTACCAATGCGGGCTATTTGAACAGGTTCTAATCGGGCGTTGTTCAAGCGCCTACCAAATTTATCTTTTACAGAGGCTACCTTTTGTCCTGCAAAACGCAGTTCAACAACCTTAGACTCCTCCAGCCCATCATAAAATTCAAACTCTCGTCGGTAAATTTTAATGCTATCGGCCGTTTTTACGTATTGGCCGGTCCGGCTAAGCCTATTAACCGATGAATAATTTAGACGTTCGAGTTCAAATTCTACTTCTTGACTTGACAAGAATTGCCCTGGGTAAAACAGCATTGCACGCGCATACACTTGAGCGGGGAGTTGCCATTTATTTCCTTCAAATACACGTGTGGTTTTTGAATCTAAATAAATAAAGTACATGGCCATAGCAATAAAAACAGCCAAACTTAGCTTCCAAAAAACTAGACCATATTTTTCTTCATAAATGAGCGTTTAACAACAGTAGTTGCCGTTTTTTTTGTAGATTTGGGTTTAGCTTTACGTGGCGAACTGCTTGCTTTCGTTGCACGCTTTGAAGGGGTTTTACTACTAGGTGTTTTTTTATTATCAGCCATGTAAGTGTAATGTGTTCCAACGGTTTATTTACAAAGGGGAGCTTAGCATATTGGCCATACCCTAACACCTGAAAAATTAACCTTCCCTGAAACGAAAAAAGCTCTACCTAAAGTAGAGCTTTGATGAACACACTATATAAATTTAGTTATTACGAACAGATACAAACTCAGGGTAAGCTTCTACACCACAGTCGTGCTGATCCATACCGTTAAGCTCTTCTTCTTCTGTAACACGTATACCCATTGTGTATTTTAATATAGCCCACACAATAAGCGATGCTACAAAAACAAATGCCAATATAGTTACTAAGCCGATTAACTGATTAACAACGCTTGCATCACCGTTTGAAAGTGGAACCAGCATAATACCTAGTGCACCACATACACCGTGTACAGAAATAGCACCTACTGGGTCATCAATCTTAATTTTGTCTAGAGCTATAATGCTAAATACAACTAATGAACCGCCTAGTAAGCCTAGTAGACAAGCCATTAATGGAGAAGGTGAAAGAGGGTCTGCAGTAATAACAACTAAGCCCGCTAACGCACCATTAAGTACCATTGTTAAATCAGCTTTGCCCCATAATACTTTACATACAAATAGTGCTGCAATTGCACCCATTGCCGCAGCCGCGTTAGTGTTAAGTAAGATTTGACCTACAGCCGTTGCGTTTTCTTTATCAGATAGTAATAACTGTGAACCACCGTTAAAACCAAACCAACCCATCCACAAAATAAATGTACCTAAAGTAGCAAGCGGTAAGTTAGAACCTGGAATTGGATAAACTTCACCATTTTTTCCGTATTTACCTTTACGAGCACCTAGTAAAATTACACCAGCGAGTGCTGCTGCTGCACCTGCACCATGAACAATGGCAGACCCTGCAAAATCAACAAAGCCCATTTCAGACAAGAAACCACCGCCCCATGTCCAGTAACCTTCCATTGGGTAGATAAAACCAGTTAAAACAACAGTAAATGCTAAGAAAGCCCATAGTTTCATTCGTTCAGCAACCGCACCAGATACAATTGACATGGCTGTTGCAACGAAAACTACTTGGAAGAAAAAGTCAGACTCTAAAGAGTGGTCGGCATCAGCAGCTTGCGTACCAATTAACGCGCCCAGTGATGGCATAATTCCGCCCTCAGCGTTGTCTACATACATAATGTTGTAACCAACTAACAAAAACATGGTACACGCGATTGAATAAAGCGCGATGTTTTTAGTTAAAATTTCAGTGGTGTTTTTAGAACGAACTAAGCCCGCTTCTAACATGGCAAAACCCGCAGCCATCCACATAACTAATATACCCGATATCAAAAAGTAAAATGTATCGAGTGAAAATTTAAGTTCTACAATTGTATTTTCCATAAGCCCCTCTTAAATTGCCTCTTCGTCAAGTTCGCCAGTACGGATACGAACTATTTGATCTAAGTCGTACACAAAAATTTTGCCGTCACCAATTTTGCCTGTTGATGCAATTTTTGTGATTGCTTCAACAACGCGCTGACAGTTTTCTGTACGAGTTGCAATTTCAAGTTTGATCTTTGGAATAAAATCGACTTGGTACTCTGCACCACGATATAGCTCTGTATGACCTCGTTGACGTCCAAAACCTTTAACATCAACTACAGTCATCCCCTCAATTCCTAAATCAGCGAGCGCTTCACGCACATCGTCTAATTTAAATGGTTTTATGATTGCACTAATCATTTTCATAGCGGCCCCCTCGGACTCTTTATTGTTATCCTGTTGGGTAACATAATCCAACCTTTGTGCCACTATTTAATTTAATTTAAAAACAACAACTTAACCTTTAAAACTAAACTACACCATAAAAAA
>NZ_BADX01000093.1:0-1599 GCF_000241365.1 Pseudoalteromonas sp. BSi20480
GGGTAAGAGACGCTGCGCTTTTAGAGAAGTGATTAAGTGACTCGTGATTAAAAAACCAATAAATCAAATGGCTTGGCTTCTCATTTACTCCTCATTCGCTTCTCTTTGTGCATTAAAGCCCTAAAAGCAAAGCTTTTAATTTATGGACGAAAGTTTACCTTTCGCTTTAATTAAAGCATTCAGCACTACTCGTTTAACTTAAACACACCTATTTGCCTCAATTAATGAGTCAAATAGCCATTTAATTGCCTCATTGAGCAACTGTGTAACGTGTACTGCGCCCACCGGCAGCTGTTTTTGTTATGAAACCTAATGTTTGTAAATCGGCTAAATGCCGTGTGGCAGTCGCACGACTGACTTTAGCTACCTTTTGATACTGACTGGCACTAATTCCGTGCTCAAATTGGCCATCGAGTAATTTATTAATTACTTTTACTTGTTGCTCACTTAGTTTTGTTTGCTCTTTACTTGCCCAGTAATTAGTTTTAAAAACTGTTTGCTCAATATTTTTAAGCGTATGGTGTATCGCATTATTAAGCGTATTTAAAAACCATTTAATCCACTGTGTTATACAAAGCCCGCCACGCTGCGTGGCTTCTAGCACCTCGTAGTAGCTTTTTCGATCGTCTAAAATAGCCACCGACATAGCATAAAACCGAATAGACTCTGCATACTTTTGTGCTAAAGCCAGGTCGGTTATAAGTCGTGTTATGCGCCCGTTACCATCTTCAAGCGGATGTATTGTTACAAACCACAAGTGTGCGATAGCAGCACGAATAAAAGGGTCTATTTGTGGATCGTTTTGCGTGTTGTTAAACCAATCAAAAAATAGCGACAGCTCTTTGTTTACTAACTTTTTAGGTGGTGCTGTAAAATGTAATACCGGTTTATCTAAACGCCCTGATACCACCTGCATTGGCTCACCGCCACGCAACTGCCCGCCCTCAATATTAGTAAACAAGCTTTGCTCATCTGCAAATAATAAACGATGCCAGTTAAGCACCCTTTCTAAACCAAGCGCTGAATCTGTGTTAGTTATTGCATCAAGCATAATTTCTGCAAGATTGTCGCTTTGCACAGTTGTGGGATAAGGCTTCTCGTTAATATTGAGCTTTTTAGCGAGCGAAGAGCGAACCGAAAATGCATTAAGCTTTTCGCCCTCAATCGCACTAGAGTGAATAATATTTGCTAATAAAGTATCAAGAGCTTGCTGCTTTTGATGGGCACTTTGCACGCCCATACGGCCCACTAATAAGCCATGGTTATATGAAAGTTCACTTAGTAAGGGAGCAAGCGACGCATAATCCCACGTAAAGTTTGGCCAGTTTTGTTGTTGCCATATCCACATAGTCATTAGCCCTTAAGTTAGTTAACTTCAGTCTATATGATTTAATTGCCTCATTCAATGAGGCGATTAATGGCATTAATTGCCTCATTATTTTGCAAGCACCACCGCTTTTTAAATTATAGGCAACCGTAATTTAAATATTTGTAGATGCAATTTTACTTCGCGCTTTGACTACTCATTTACTCCTCATTCGCTTCTCTTTGTGCATTAAAACCCTAAAAACCCATTTTTCACAAAGAGGTTAAGAGACT
>NZ_BADX01000092.1:0-16582 GCF_000241365.1 Pseudoalteromonas sp. BSi20480
TTCTTTTTTATTTTTAGTTTTGCTCTATGGGTAAGCTGATAATGAACTTTGCTCCACCTAAAGACGAATGTTCAACACGATAACTTCCCTGATGCCAAGCAATAATTTTAGCAACAATCGCTAACCCAAGGCCAAATCCACCTGTTTTTTTGCCTCTACTTTTATCAAGCCGCGTAAAGGGCTTAAATACGTTTTCTCGCTCTATTTCAGCAACGCCCCTGCCATCATCTTCAATTACAAACTGTACCTCGTTATGCTGAGTAACAAGCGATATTTTAACTTGGCTATTAGCGTATTTAATTGCATTACCAATTAAATTTTGAAAAGCGCGCGCCATAAAATGCGGATCACATTGGTAAATCAGGCTACTTGGTAATGCTTCATCCAAACTAATTTTCTTATCAAAATTAAGCTTTTCAACGCTAACTTTTATTAACTCAACCAAATCAGTTGGGTATGGTTTTAGGCTAGGTTGTTGAGAGTCTAGTTTTGCGTAATCAAGCATCTCAGAAACTAAACTTTCAAGCTCATTAATATCGCTGTTCATATTAGCAATATAAACTTCACTTTTTTCATCTGATAAACGTTCATCTAGCATTACTGTTGCAAACTTTAAGCGAGCTAAGGGGGTTCTAAATTCATGAGAAACCGACGAAGTCAGCTCTTGTTGAGCGTTTAATAAAAAACTGATGCGTTGTTGCATTAAACTGAGTGTTTCAGTAATTGGTAAAAAAAACGACTTGGAAGTATCAGAGAGTTGAAAGTCTTGAGCACCTTCAACGGCTTTACATGCATTACGCAATTTAGAGAAGTCACGCCAAAGTAGAAAGCTCCATAAGCCTACAGGAATCCCCACTATAGTGAGCAATAATACGTATGGCCATACAGAGGTCGTTACGGGGGTATCTAATCCTATAGGCCCTACCTGCAAAAGCTCATAGTCATTGAGGGTAATATACCAAACAACTCGCTGTTGTTTGTCATATAAATATAGATAATGCTGACTATTTAACTGAGCCAGTTGTTCTTGAGGTAGTGCTAAATCAGCACGGCTAATAACAAGGCTTTTGTAGTGCTCCTTTAATTTTGCTAATCCATTGGGTGTTTGTGAAAGCAGCCAAAGCGACTGCCCAAATTCGTCATCAAGAAAAACGTGCTGTTGCGATTCATCATATGGCCATAATTGTTCTATAACACCGCTAACAACAAACAATGAAACCACAATATAAATATATAAACTTGCAAACAGCTTTCCCATTAATGCCTATTAACCTTGTATTTAAAGATCCCACGCATCGGAAACAAATAAGTAGCCTTGACCCCATACTGTTTTTATACGAAATGGCTTGTCGCTATTATCACCCAGCTTTTTTCGAATACGCGACACTCGAACATCAACGGTGCGATCGAGCCCGTCATATTGGCGACCAATCATATGTTGGTGTACATGCTCTCTACTAAGCACTTGGCCAGCGTTTGAGGCTAACAACCAAAGTAACTCAAACTCATGTGACGTTAACACAATCTCTTTGTCAGATAATTGCACTATACGGCTAGTCTTATCAATGATTAAATCACCAAACTGTAATTCTTCACTCGTTTTTGTCACTGTTTGACCTCGGCGTAATAGCGCATTGACTCTTGCGAGTAACACACGAGGCTCAGCTGGTTTAATAACATAATCATCTGCGCCAAGTTCTAAACCCAATACTTGGTCAAAATCTTCGCTTTTAGCGGTTAACATTAAAATTGGTAAAGAAAACTTATCACGCACTTGACGACACACGCTAAATCCATCTTTGCCCGGCAACATAACATCTAAGATCATTAAATCGGCGTGATTATTTTCTAAATAACTAAACACCTCATCACCACGTTCTAAAACTGCGACTTCTAATCCATTATGTTCAAGGTAATCTTTTGTGAGTTGCTGTAAACCAAGATCATCTTCAACAAGTAGAATTTTTGGCATTGATTGCTCCTAAATTAAAAAAAGCTCCATGGTGAACGAAGCCGACGCCTACTTTTTTGTACATGAGTACTTTGTACTTCAACCTGTGCTTTAGCTATTAACACGCCAGATTTCGAATTGATTAAGGAGTATATGGTTTCGACCTGAACACGCGCTTTATAATTAAACTCTCCTGCGCGCTGCTGTTGCCAGCAATGTATCTTTTTACTCTGTTCATATATGCAAACGTCCCCCACCACATCGCCCTGCCATTCAAACTTTAAATCAAGATCGCAAAAGTCCTGTACCTGAGAAATGACACAAACTTTGGGTGACACAGTAAACGACGCAGCTTGCGCATTACCGAGGTGGATAAGTAGTGGCGCTAAAAATAAAATGACCATTAGATGTTTCATATTAAAAAGTGCGTTCGAATCCTATAAATGCAGTCATTGAATAGTCACGCTCTAACAGCGGACTATCATTAATAGCCGAGTAGTCATAATAAGCTAAATGGAAACGAACAGAATACTCATCTCTTAAGGGTAATCGCCCATCAATTTTTGCATAAGGTTGCCAACTGCTGGCAACCTCAACATGGCCCAATAAAGTTTCGCCGTCTTTAAGGCCATAATAATAGGTATTTAGTTCCGCAGATTTATAATTTAAACCAAACGATGGTTTAATATTTACGGGCCCTAGTTGAGTATGGTATTGCCACTGTAATGCACCGCGAACACCGTTATAAACATTTGTCACATCATGCAGTAATTGAACAGAAAACACTTGGTGATCACTCACATAATGATAAGCAAGCCCTGTGTCTAGGGCTAGGTTGCGTTTATGTAGGTCATTTAAATTAACATTTTTTACTGATGAGGCCTCTGCAGCCTGCAAATAAAAAGGGCTATCTGCACTGCTGCTTTGCAGCGTAAGCACATTACTTGGATGCCAATCTATAAAAAAACGAGACTCAGTATTAAGCTCGCTAACAACGTTAAATTGGTGTTTAGAAGTTTGAAGTAAAGAATAGCCTAAACGACCATTATCAAAAAACCAATCTTCAGCATAAAACGCTATTTGAGGAATAACGACTAAAGGAACATTATCACCACCACGCAAAGGATTAGTGATCACACCGACACCTGCGTTAATACTAAAAATTAGCTGATGAGATTGAACATGCTGCTCTGAGAACTCTTGATCCGAATGCGTATTTGGCTTGGCACTTAATGTAAAACAAGTGAGCAAAAAATTTAAACAAAGAATGGTAAATAGAAAGAAATTAAACCGCATCAGCGTAAATCAGAACATAAAATTATTTATTTACGGATAGTAACAAGGTTACCTAAAACTATCTGTAGCTGATTACAATCATTCACACTTTTTATACACAAAGTAAAAGTTTAAACCCCTTATAAAAATTAGATATCAGGGGCTATTTCTACTCGGTTGCGTCCATGTGTCTTAGCAATATAAAGTGCTCTATCAGCACGCTCAACCAGCACTGAGCTTTTTGTAAACGGTCGTAGCATAGCTAAACCAAAGCTTGCTGATATTGCACGTTTGTTGTTTACATCTTGTTTTTTTCGAATAGCTAATTTCGCAATTTCTTGCCTTATACACTCAGCAAAAGCAACTAAATCATTTATGGTGTCAAAATAAGCAGTAATACAAAACTCTTCCCCGCCGTAGCGATACACTTTTGCTTTGTCAGTTAAATTTTCTTTTACTTTTTTTGCCACTAGCTTAATAACTTCATCGCCTTTTTGGTGGCCAAAGTCATCGTTAAATCGTTTAAAGTGATCAATATCAAACATAATCAGTGCAGCAAGGGAGCTTTCTGTCGTTTGCTCTGAGTACTCACGGCAAAAGTCATTAATATCAGAGTCAAATTTACCTCTGTTATAAAAACCTGTTAACGGGTCTGTGTCGGCAGCTTCTTTAGAAAGATTAAGCGCTTCTTTTAAGTCTTTAATTTCATTATATGCAACCGATAGCTTTGTTTGAAATTCACGAGCAGAGTCTTGCATTGCAATTGACTCATCGGTCAAACGCTCAACACAACCAAGAATATCGTTAAAAGAGTTGGTACCTATCAGGCTGTTTATTTCGTTCTGCGAGTCAATCAGTGAAGTACTGAAACTTTTAGAATGACCAAGTGTAATACTTATATCTTGCTGGATATTTTCAACCGTATTATGAAATTTATCCGACATTTCCTGAAAAAGAGCTAAATCTTCATCACTAAGATGCTTATCAAATATTTCTTTTGCTTTACTTTGAGTGCATGTTTGGTGCTCTGAAATAACTTGATCTAATTCAATGTTTAAAGACGGTTTATTACCCTGAAAATAGCAATACCAAATAGCATAATTAATAGGTGTTACCGGCATACGGTACTTCACCATCATGGGTACTGCTTTTTTTAAATACTGAGCGGAATGAGAAAGTGATACAGCATTATTCATAAAGAACTCTCAAGCGTCATTTTTATTATTAGCATTCAATGTTAAGTAATAGTAAACCTTTACGCAAGCCATAATAATACTATTTTATGAACTTATTTAACGGTAAAAAAATCTAAATCGCTTTTGCGTCTAAAGTTTGTGCAATATTCCACAAAGCACTAATAGCGGGGTCGTTGAGCTCTTTCCTTAAAACTGCTAAGCCAATGTCAAAGCCTTCAGGGGCTTGCATTTTTGGTGTGAGTATCTGTACTTTATCTTTTAGTGGGCTGTTATCTAATACTATTTTAGGAACCATTGCTACACCAAATCCTAGGCTAACCATAGAGACCATTGCCTCATGCCCCGCCACTTGTGCATAAATTTTTCCGTGAATATTGTTTTTTCGCCACCACATTTCTAGGCGCTGCCTAGAAAAGCCTTGTTCAGGCACAATAAACTCTAATTCAGACCAATCAAGCTCTGTATTGTTTGATGTTAATTTTTCAGTAATCGTACATTGAACTTTTGGACCAATAAGCACTAATGGTGAATGGCCTATATCTACAAAAGCAATTTGCGCGGGTAATTTTCCAGGTTTAGCTGCTATTGCCATTGATTCATGACCATCTAGCACACGGTTTATAGCTAACGCAGGGTCGCCCGTATTTAAGGTTATTTCTATATACTGATGCTGCGCTCTGAGTTGCTCTAAAATTTGATGCAAAAAACTATAAGACGCGGTAACAGAGCAATAAATACTGACTTTTCCATAAATATGTTGCTGTGGCTCTTTCACATTAGCTTTAAATCGTTGCCAGTTAGCAAGGGTAGCAGTGGCGTAATCAATAAAAGACTCTCCCTCTTTTGTTAATTTTACACTGCGGTTATCGCGCATAAATAGCGCAACGCCCACCTCTTCTTCTAGGTGTTTAATATTACGACTTAATGTAGGCGCGCTCACATGGCAAAGCTCACTTGCTCTAGCAAAGTGCAGTGTTTTAGCCAACGCTAAAAAATATTTTAAATGCTTATGATCCATAGCAACACCAGTATTTCATATTTTGAAATACTTTAATTCAAATATATCATTTTACGCAAGTAACATTTTTAAATATGGTGTTTACAAGCGCAAAATACAGCGCATCTAACAAACATATTTATAGGACACTAACAATGGCGAATTACTTTAATACCTTACCTTTACGCGAACAATTAGCGCAATTAGCGCAATGTGAATTTATGGACGCAAGCGAATTTACAGACGGTGTTAACGCACTTAAAGGTAAAAAACTAGTTATTGTAGGCTGTGGCGCACAAGGTTTAAACCAAGGCCTTAACCTACGCGATTCAGGTTTAGACGTGTCTTATACGTTACGCGATTCAGCTATTACTGAGCGCCGCCAATCATTTTTAAACGCATCTGAAAACGGCTTTACTGTAGGTACTTACCAAGAGCTAATTCCAACAGCTGACGTAGTACTTAATTTAACGCCAGATAAACAACACACATCAGTCGTTAACGCCATCATGCCGTTAATGAAGCAAGGTTCTACACTTGCTTACTCACATGGCTTTAATATTGTTGAAGAAGGCATGCAGGTTCGCGAAGATATCACTGTAATCATGGTTGCACCTAAATGCCCAGGTTCTGAAGTACGTGAAGAGTACAAACGTGGCTTTGGTGTACCAACACTTATTGCCGTTCACCCAGAAAACGACCCACAAGGTCATGGCCTAGCACAAGCTAAAGCCTACGCTGCTGGCACAGGTGGTGACCGCGCAGGTGTGCTTAAATCGTCATTCATTGCTGAAGTTAAATCAGACCTTATGGGTGAGCAAACTATTTTATGCGGCATGTTACAAACGGGTTCTATTTTATGTTTTGACAAAATGATTGAAAAAGGAATTGATGCAGGTTACGCATCTAAACTAATTCAATTTGGTTGGGAAGTGATCACAGAAGCTCTTAAATACGGCGGCGTAACAAACATGCTTGACCGTTTATCTAACCCAGCAAAAGTGAAAGCGTTTGAACTTAGTGAAGAGCTAAAAGTTATTATGCGTCCACTTTATAATAAGCACCAAGACGACATCATCGACGGTACATTTTCACGAGTAATGATGGAAGATTGGGCAAACGATGATGCTAACCTTCTTAAATGGCGCGCAGAAACAGCTGAAACTAATTTTGAAAAAACACCCGCTGGTGATGTAGAAATTTCAGAACAAGAATTCTTCGACAACGGTATTTTGATGGTCGCTATGGTTAAAGCAGGTGTTGAACTTGCGTTCGAAACTATGACAGCGGCAGGCATTATTGAAGAGTCAGCATACTACGAGTCGCTTCACGAAACACCGCTGATTGCTAATACCATTGCACGTAAAAAGTTATTTGAAATGAATCGTACTATTTCAGACACTGCTGAATATGGGTGTTACTTATATAACCATGCTTGCTTACCATTACTTGCTGACTTTATGAAAAATATTGACACAGATGTAATTGGTAAAGGCTTAGGTGAGCAAAGTAACCAGGTAGACAACAAAGCGTTAATTGAAATTAATACAGCGCTGCGTGAGCACCCGGTTGAAATAGTAGGCGCTAAATTACGTGGCTACATGTCAGCAATGAAAAAAATTGTTTAACGTTATCCTTTAAGTTTCGCTTGTTAGAAACCAAGCTCACATGCTTTGCGTGTGGGCTTTTTTATGCCTTATAGTTTAGTTAAAAAGAGGCTATTTTTTTGTTCATTCGCATTATTTAACTCTAAATAAATTGTGTGCTAACATCATATTCTACTTCGTTGTAAAAAATTATTATAAAATGATACAAAACCTTTCTATTACTCAAAAAATCACAGCACTTGGCAGTGGCATCGCTATTTTTGTTGCAGCACTCATTGGCATTACATCGTTATACAGTTCTGAAGATATAATAGAACAACGCATGATTGAGTCAGAGCTACCAGGTAAGCTGCAAACAATTAGTAACCACATTGGTGGTGAAATAAACATGCTAATTGGTGCTGCAGAGCAACTCTCATCAAACGAATTTATTTTACAATGGTCACAAACTAATAATAACGATGCATTGCTTTTAAAAGAGCTTAACCGCTTGGTAGAACAATACGACTTAGCGACTGCATCGTGGGCTAACCGAAATACCGCACAATACTGGAATCAGGATGGTTTTTTACGCGTACTAAAAAACGATGAAGCCGATGGGTGGTTTTTTGCCTTCAAAGAATCAAGAAAACCCTACTCTATCAGTATTTACCAAGAGTCAGTGAACGACGTAAAAATGTTCATTAACCACCAACAAGTAAATGGTAAAGGTTTGGCAGGGCTTGCAAAAAGTATTACTGACATGCAAAAGCTACTGCAACAATTTAAAATTGAGCAAACAGGGTTTGTATTTATTGCTGATAAAAGCGGCCTTATTCAATTACACAAAGATTCAAGTAAAGTAGCAAAAGCAAACATTGACTCGGTTTATGAAGCGAATATTAGTAATCAAATATTAAGCTCGAATGGCTTTAGGTTAAAAGAAATCGACCTCGATGGCCAAGCCACTCTCGTAGCAGCGACCCCGATAGAAAATACTGACTTATTTATTGTGGCTCAAGTGCCAAAAAGTGAAGTATTTGCAAGTGTAAGTACGCTTCAGTGGCAAATATTTACATTTACTTTAATCATTGCCTTAATTGCTAGCCTGATTAGTTACTTATTAGCGCGTTCGTTGTCTTCGCCGTTATTTAAAATGGGCGAATTATTCTCTCGTTTAGGTTCTGGCGACGCAAACTTAGCATACAGGTTACCCGAATCAAGCCAAGCCGAGCTTAATAACTTAAGCGCGGGCTTTAATCAGTTTATTAGTAAAATTGAAGTAGCCATTGGCCAAGTTGCTACAGAAAGCCACGATATAAAGCGCAGTTCTGACCATGTGTTTGAACAAGCTAAACGTAATTCTCAGGCTATAGACAGCCAAAAAGAACAAACTATTTCTGTAGCCGCAGCCATTAACCAAATGGGTGCAACAGTGCAAGAGATTGCTCAAAGCGCAGCTAACGCCGCCAAGCTTACCGATAGCAGTCGCGAAAACACAATGCAAAGCCACAATCAGGTAATGCAAAGCCAAGCAACTATCTCTGCGCTTGCAAGCGACATTGACGGCATAACAGAGCAAGTGTCACTACTCTCTAAAAAGACGGTTGATATTGCCAGTATTATTGATGCAATTCGCAGTATTTCAGAACAAACAAACCTATTGGCGTTAAATGCGGCAATCGAGTCTGCACGTGCTGGTGAGCATGGTAGAGGGTTTGCTGTTGTTGCCGATGAGGTAAGAGCGCTGGCAAACCGCACTTCACAATCAACCAACGAAATTCAATCAATGATTGAAGAGCTAACCCAAATATCGGATGACGTAGTAAAAGATATTAGCCAGTCAAAAGATAAAGCGCAGCAAAGTGTGGGGGCCATGCAAAACTCCGTTGAGTTACTTGATGTAATTAGCGAAACATCTAATCAAATAAATGACATGGCAACCCTAATTGCAACGGCTACCGAACAACAAAGTAATGTAGTCGCCGATGTAGGGCGTAACATTGAGCAAATTAGCGAAATTAGCGACAACGCCATGAGTGAGCAAATTAACACTGAGCAAGCTATTCGTGACCTAGCAAGCAGCGCTCAAACATTAGATGCCTTAGTGGCAACCTTTGAAAAACACCGTTAAAACCTCTGAACTATACCAATTGCTTAATCAATGATCCCAATGGGTTGATATCAACGCGAATTGGTATTAAACACCTCCTCTAAACAAAATTGCGACTACAATTAGTTTGGAGGTGGTTATGCAAACCAATCAATTTAAGTTTTTGATCATATTTGTAGGGCTGTTTACGCTGAGCGCATGCAGTTCAACACCGCTTGTCGCACCACCAGTTAAACTGCTCCAAATAAATTCGTTTGAGTCACATACTCTAGAATCACCAGAAGAAATATTTACTCTTAGCGACAGCCTCAAGCAGCAGCTCAAAAGCCATTTAAAAAGTAAGCAATCTACCCAAACGCTAGCACACAATATATTGAGCTTTTTACTTAAAAATGGTGATGATTCGCTTTCATATCAATCGGGGGCAACCCTCACCGCATCACAAACCTTTAAAAACTTAAATGCAAATTGCTTATCGCTCTCTATTTTAGCGTATAGCCTTGCTGACTATTTAGGTATAAAAGCGCGGTTTAATAACGTTCATATCCCAGAATATTGGGCTCTTAACAATGGATTTAACTTACTGACAGGCCACATTAACTTAAGTATTTATACCGCCACTGAACCTTCTAACCAGTCTGTATTTATTTACCAAGGTAAAAAACGCTTAATAATAGACTTTGACCCTAATAGCCGTCAGGCTCGCTTTAAAACAACACCTATTAGCAAAAACACTATCACAGCCATGTTTTATAACAATAAAGGGGCTATTGCACTTGTTAATAAGCAGTACGACTTAGCTTATAACTACTTTCGTAATGCAGTTAAAGTCGACTTTAGTTTTAGTGCTGGATGGGGGAACTTAGGCGTATTGTTTCGACAGTTAAACTACTTAACTGAAGCTGAAAAAGCCTACACCCACGCAATATTGCTTAATCAAAACAACAATACTGCACAAGGTAACTTGGCTGTTTTGTATCAGCTAACAGGCCGGTCGAAGTTAGGCACTGACATCTTAAAAAAATTACACATCAAGCGTCAAAACAACCCTTATTACTATATATCCCTTGGTAATACAGAGTTTGAGCAATCTAATTTTGCACTTGCATTAGCACATTATAAAAAAGCCTATAGCCTTGCGCCCTCATTACACGAAAGCCACTTTGGTCAAGCTAGCGTGTACTTTAAATGGGGAAACACCCAAAAAGCGATATACCATCTTGAACAAGCAGGCAAAAAAGCTGACTTTTTACATGACAAAAAACGTTATGAGAGTAAATTAAACGCATTACTTTCATTAACAGCAAAACTATGACCATTAAATACTTTTTATGCTTAATTTTAATATG
This sequence comes from Pseudoalteromonas sp. BSi20480, assembly GCF_000241365.1. Classification (NCBI taxonomy): domain Bacteria; kingdom Pseudomonadati; phylum Pseudomonadota; class Gammaproteobacteria; order Alteromonadales; family Pseudoalteromonadaceae; genus Pseudoalteromonas; species Pseudoalteromonas sp. BSi20480. The sequence goes on from NZ_BADX01000092.1 coordinate 10,468, forward strand.
TGTGTGCACTAATAGTTATGGGAATGCCCTACACACGCAGCTTATTGATGATTTAAACCACTTAGCAAGCAATGCGCTCATGGGCCGAAAAACAGCAACAGAAGGTGCAGTAAACACGCGATCATACCTACATAGTAGGCTTTCTAAGTTTAACCTAAATGTAAGTGAGCAAACGTTTACTTATAAGTCAGGCATTTTTGAGCATGCACAAGGCATTAATATTATTGCAGTGCCCACCAAATCAACACAACGTAAAAAAATAATTATTACAGCCCATTACGATCACCTTGGTAAGCGAGGTGGACAATATTATTTTGGGGCAAACGACAATGCAACAGGCGTTGCTGCCCTGCTTTACTTGGCGTCTTCGTTACAAAATAAAGAATTCCCTTACGAATTGGTATTTGTATTAACTGACGCAGAAGAAAATGGCTTACATGGCAGTAAACACTTTGCACAAACGCTTAACTCGAATAACATTTTAATGAATATAAATTTAGATATGCTTGGGGTGAAAAAACATAAATCCCGCGTGTATGCATTAACATCCTACTCATTAAAACAAAAACTTAAGCCCGTATTCACCGCCTTAAATAACACTAAAATAACAATCAAACCTGTCTATTCGTCAAAACAAATGAATCGGCTAATTAAATCACAAAATATTGATTGGCATAGAGCAAGCGATCATTATTCATTTGCGCGTAACAAAATATCTTACGTGTACTTTGGAATGGGTCACGACCCTCACCACCACACAACTAAAGACACCGTACAGCACATTGATATACCTAAGTATGTAAGTACCGTACTCGCAATAGAGGGCTTTATTAAACAGTTAGCGCACCATCATTTTGATGATTTAAACGCTGAAACATAAGCCTCTTTTTTTGCCCTTGGTAACTTTTTTATTTTACACTCAAGCTTACTCGCTTCGCTTTTACTCCCAACTTCCTGCTGATGAATAAGTATAAGAGGCCCTTTACCTTTTAAATTTTTCGCCCCTTTACCCGCTTGATGCGTTGCAAAGCGCTTATCTACATTAGTAGTAATGCCGGTATACCAGTGCCCAAACCGTGTTTGCACTATGTACAAGTGCCATAAAGTGCCTGAAGTATGTGTTTTTGGCTCTAGGGTTTGTAAACTTTTTTCATTATTGGTGGTCAAAATATTACCTTAATACCCTTAACTCAAAACAATTGCTTAAAAGGGTTTTACCTTCAGTGACTAATCGGTATCATGCAGATTATAAAAAATAAGGATCACAACAAACAATGCAGTCGTTAAAAACTTTTTCTCTTTGGCTTATCGTCGCTTTAACACTTAGCTCTGCAGCAGGTTGCTCTAGCTGGGTATACAGAATAAACATCCCTCAAGGTAACTTTTTAGAGCAATCGGATGTTGAAAATCTTCGTGTAAACATGACTCGAGACCAAGTTATTTATGTATTAGGCCGTCCTATTGCCACAGATGCTTTTGATAACAACACATGGCGTTATGTTTACAGCTTCAATAAAGGCCGTGAAAACGAGCAACATAAAGAGCTAGTGATTAACTTTGAAAATGAAAAACTTGTTTCGCTTTCAGGTGACTACGATCAGCCAGAAAATTTTAACACCCCTTTAGAACAATAATATTGTCGCTAAAGTAAAAAGGTAAGCTTTGCTTACCTTTTTTTTATACCTAAATTATCGCTCGAGTGGGCGACCACCCGTTATTTTATTTGCTCGGCCTTCTTCTTTTGCCTTTTCAGCGCGTTTTCTTCGTGCATCTTTAGGGTCTGCAATTAATGGACGGTATATTTCAATACGATCACCATCTTTTAATTCGTAGTTTGCCTTAACTGTTCTATTCCATACACCTAATGTAAGTGCATTTGCGTCTATTTCAGGGCACTTTTCAATAATACCCGACTGAATAACCGCTTGTTCGGCCGTGCAGCCTGGCTGCACCTCAATCGATAAACAGGTTGCAGTAGTAGGTAAAGCAAAAACAACTTCAATGTTAATCATATTCGCGCTCCGTATACTTCTTTAGCCCGCGAAGTAAAGGCACTTACCATATTTTTTGCAACATCATTAAAAATTTTACCAAACGCAAGCTCAATAATTTTGCTCGAAAATTCAAATTCAAGCTCTAAATAAACTTTGCATGCATGGGCATCTAATGCTTGAAAATGCCAACGCCCTTTAAGCGTTTTAAATGGACCATCAACCAGTTTTAATAACACGGTTTGTTCGTCTATAAAGGTGTTTTCGGTAGTAAACCACTTTTTTATACCCGCCTTAGATATTTCTATACTCGCGGTCATGTTATTATGGTGCTGCGAAACAATTTTTGAATCAGAACAATTTGGTAAAAACTGAGAATAAGCTTCTACATCATTAACTAGATCAAACATTTCTTTAGTGCTGTACATAACCAGCGCACTTTTTTCTATTTGTGGCATACTCACTCCCAAATGTGTGGGCGAATTTTAGCAAGCTTTGTTCGTTTCCCCAAACTTTCATGACGTATAAATTAGATCTAATTTTTTAAAATCATTACTAAAAATCGATGTAAAACATCTCACATTACGTATATTATAGGGCACTATGGCTAAGAAAAATTCATCAAAATCGACAAGCAATACCATCGCGCTAAACAAAAAAGCGCGACATGAGTATTTTTTACACGATAAGTTTGAAGCAGGTGTCGAACTACAAGGCTGGGAAGTAAAAAGTATCCGAGCTGGTAAAGTAAATATCTCTGAAACTTATATACACCTTAAAAACGGCGAAGCATTTTTACTTGGTAGTCAAATTCAACCATTAAATAGTGCCTCTACTCACGTTATTTGCGACCCTATGCGTTACCGAAAGCTTTTACTAAGCAGACGAGAACTTGACCGCTTAGTGGGAGCAACTGAACGTGACGGCTATTCATTAGTGGCTACAGCCATGTATTGGAAAAAATGTTGGGTGAAACTTGAGTTTCATTTAGCAAAAGGTAAAAAAATGCATGACAAACGCGAAGACGGTAAAAATAAAGACTGGTCGCGCGAAAAAGAGCGCTTAATGAAGCACAAAGTTTAAATAAAACGCCTAACTCAGTTAGGCTTTTTTTTATAAAAAAACCTAGCACCATTTGTTTTATTAATACACAACAAGACCATTATTCAGCCTAAATATACCTATAAATAATTTATTACAATTTTATTGTGAATCAATTAATTTAATTATTACTCTCAATGAGGTTGTATTTTTTATTTCTAAAATAAAGCATATGCGCCTATTTAAACCTGCTTCAGCGCATAACATCTGCTTTAAAATCATCCAAAATCACACTAAAACCCATACTAAAATCACATTTCAGTCTCATTGCTAACACTTAAGTTACATGATATTAATGTCGTCGCTTGTTATATCAATCCGCTTAAATATGGGATTTATTTAACAATTTAAAAGGATTGGTATTGAGCAACTAAACTTATTACATATCAACAAGGATTTAAGGATGAAGCAATCAATTGCATTTACGCCAAGTATTATTATTGGCGCAACACTTTCATTATCAGCGGGCTTTACAACAACAACTTACGCCGCTGAAGAAGCAAAAAAAGTAGAACGCATTGAAGTTACAGGCTCGCGTATTAAACGCTCTGACATTGAAGGCCCATCACCGGTGCAATCAATCAGTAAAGCCGATATTGAAAACATGGGTTACGATAACCTTCAACAACTACTCGAAAGAATGCCTGTTGCAGGCAGTGGTACTTTTTCTACACGTGGTAACAACCAAGATTCGACGGCAAATGGAGCTGCCGCTGTAAGCTTGCGAGGCTTAGGTGCCGATGCAACACTTGTACTGATTAACGGGCGCAGAGTCTCAATTAGTGCGTTTGCAGAAGGGATAACTAATTCGTTTGTCGATATAAACAGCATTCCAGTATCGGCTATTGAACGAATCGATATTTTAAAAGACGGTGCATCTGCAATCTATGGCTCTGATGCTGTAGCCGGTGTTGTTAACGTTATTTTGAAAAAAGATATCGATGGCGTAGAGGTAAACTTAGGGTACGGCGGCACTGATGGCCCTAACTATGAAGAAACGACAGCAAGTGTTGTTTGGGGTACCACTAGCGAAAAAAGCAGTGCGTCAGTAATCATTGATTACTTTAAAAACACATCGCTTTCATCAGATGAAATGGGCCGCTTAGGCACCGCAAACCAATCACCTTATGGCGGTGAAGATTTCCGTTCATCTCGTGGCTTCCCTGGCTACTTTTACGTTGATGGTGTAAAAACAATTGACCCAGATTGCCCAGCAGAAAACGCAACTGCAAGCGGAAGCTGTTTATTTGATTATGGCCCGTTTGGCTACATAGCCCCAGCCGCTGAGCGTATTGGTGCAATATCGCAATTTGAATATCGTTTTGACAATGGCATTACGGGCTTTTTAGAAATGGCCGTTCAGCACAATACGTCGGTTGCAGCGGGTGCACCAACCCCACTTGACGAAGATGCAGGCTTAACGGTACCAGCAAATCACCCTAATAACCCATTTGGGCAAGACATCGAAATTGGCCGCTACCGTACTGTAGACGCGGGTGCCCGCCAATGGGATATTGAATCAGACACAATGCGAATTGTAGCTGGCTTAAAAGGCGAAATTAACGACTGGAGCTGGGAAACAGCAGTACAAAAAGGTCGCAGTAAATCAATGCAAACCGGCGACCGCTCGCAAGGTTGGGTTCGTACAGATTTTTTACAACAAGAAATTGACGCAGGTAATTACAACCCATTCGGCGGTACATACAACGATCCGGCAGTTGTAAACAGAATTACTACCAGCCTTGTTCGTCGTGGCGAATCGCATATGACTTCATTTGACGCAAACATTACTGGTGAAGCATTTAGCTTTGGCGACGATGTTGTGATGATGGCCGCAGGTATCGAATACCGTGAAGAAGACGTCAGCGATATTCCTGATGATCAATTTCAACGTGGTTTAATATTTGGTACTGAATCTGTATCTGCATCAGCAAACAGAGACCAGTACGCCGCGTATGTTGAGTTTTCAATTCCACTTGCAGAAACCCTAGAGCTACAACTGGCAGGTCGTTACGATGACTACAGCGACTTTGGCACCACGACCAATCCAAAGGTTGCACTTCGCTGGGCACCAACCGATGAAATTACGGTTCGTGGTTCATGGGCGCAAGGCTTTAGAGCCCCTTCTCTTGCACAAGTTGGTTTAGGTCCATCTCAAGAAAGTCAGTTTTTTGTAGACACGTATCGCTGTCAAGCAACAGGGAAAGACTGTAGCGCACTTGATTACAACATTGAGTTTGCAGGTAACCCCGATCTACAACCAGAAGAATCTGAATCTTGGAACGTTGGCTTTATTTGGGCACCAACAGCCGAATTTGGTCTGAGCGTAGACGTGTGGAGCATCACACAAGATAACAAAATTGACGAGCAAGAATTTGGCCCTATTTACGCCTCTGAATGTAATAACCAAAACAGCACCGTATGTGTTCGTTTATCACCAAATGGTGGCGATGCGTTAGGTACTATTCAAAAAATATTTAGCACCTTTGAAAACGTATCATCGCAAGAAGTGTCGGGCGTTGATATTTCAACAAACTACAATCACTCGCTTGACGATTTAGGCTTATTAAAATTCAATTTAGAATGGGCATACCAAGATAAATTTGAAAAAGATGGCCGCGATTACACCGGTGAATATGGGTACCCAGAGCACCGCTTTATCTTCTCAACTAACTGGGAAATGGGCGCGTTTAACACTAACTTAAACATTAGTTATGTTGGTGAGTTTGAAGATACACCAGATATCGACTTCGATGGTAACTTAGATTTCGATACTAATACATCACGTATGGTTGACTCGCAAACACTGGTTGACTTACAAACGTCTTACCGTGTTTCTGACTCTGCTAAAGTATCGTTAGGTATTAATAACTTATTTGATGAAGAGCCACCATTTGCAATTGGTGACGGTGATTCTGATTTATACGGCTACGCCTCGGGTGTTCATAACCCACGCGGTCGTTATATTTATACTAAAGTAAGCTTTTCTTTCTAAACGCTACACAAACAAAAAAACCGCCAAC
>NZ_BADX01000091.1:0-7996 GCF_000241365.1 Pseudoalteromonas sp. BSi20480
AAAAAAGAACATTAATGAAATGATATAAAACGAAGGCTGGCGCACAAAATAGCGCAGCTCAAACGCGAGCATATTAAAAAACATAACGCCTCCTTATGCTACTTGGCTATTACGATGATTGAGCAAAGTAGAAAAGTACACGTCTTCTAGGTTTGCATGGCTTGATTGAAAACCTTCAGGGGCTTGTTCCGCTAATACATGCAATATGGTTTGCCCAGCAAATAAGCGTTTAGAAATAACAGGTAGCTGTGGCTCAAGCTCTTGCGCTTCTTCTTGGCTCATGGCTTTGCGCCAAATTTGGCCTTGCAGCTTGTCGGTGAGGGCAATCGGGTTACCCTCTAATAAAATTTTACCACCAGCCAGTACCGCCATATTAGGGCATAGTTCAGCCACATCTTCTACTATGTGGGTTGATAATATAACGACTTTTTGCTCGCCTAAGCTTACTAACAAGTTATGAAAGCGATTTCGCTCTTCAGGGTCTAGCCCTGCGGTTGGCTCATCAACGATTAGTAAATCAGGGTCGCCCAATAACGCTTGAGCAATACCAAAACGCTGGCGCATCCCGCCCGAAAAGCCACTTACCGCTTTTGAGCGATGTTGATATAAATTAGTATGTGCTAGTAGGCCTTCAACCGACTCTTTACGCTCCCCTTTATTATGAATCCCCTTTAAAACAGCCATATGGTCTAGCAAGTCGTAAGCACTAACACGCGGATAAACACCAAAATCTTGCGGAAGGTAACCTAAACGTTGGCGTAGTGCTTGTGGGTCTTTAAACACATCAATACCATCAAAGGTAATTGCCCCCGCGTCGGCAGATTGTAACGTTGCAATAGTGCGCATTAGCGATGACTTCCCGGCACCATTTGGCCCAAGTAGCCCAAACATGCCTTTACCTATTGATAAATCAACACCTTGCAGAGCGTGCACGCCGTTGTCGTAGGTTTTTGATAACCCTGTTATTGATAGCATTTTTTACTTCCTTGAATTGTAAGTATTATTTTTATACTGTTTTATACCACATTAAAAACGGGAACATAAGTTACGCTGTGGCCAACTTTGTAACAATAAATAAACAGCAACACACTCTAATAACACTTGCTAAGAAGTGAGCCTCTGGGTATAAAAACCACACACCATTGATAAGAAGCGAAAAGCCATGCAAGAACATAAAAACCAGCCATTGACCGATTTTATAGAATACTCACACGATGAAATGTTAGCCCGTGCAAATGAATTTTTACAAACAAGCCAGCGCCGCCATAGCATTCGCAGTTTTAGTGACCGCCCAGTGCCAAAAGAGATTATCGAAACCTGTATAAAAGCAGCGGGTACAGCACCTAGTGGTGCAAACCACCAGCCTTGGCATTTTGTGGCTATTAACAGTAGCGATGTAAAAAAACAAATACGCGACGCGGCTGAAAAGCTAGAGCGCTCTTTTTACGAAGGGCGAGCAGGCGAGGAGTGGCTGGATGCATTAAAACCATTAGGGACTGACGCGAACAAACCCTACTTAGAGCATGCACCTTGGCTTATTGCTGTGTTTAGTCAAAAAAAGGGCGGCGTGAGTACTGACGATAAAAATACAAATTACTATGTGCATGAGTCTGTTGGGTTAGCAACGGGGTTTTTAATACAAGCTCTGCACCGAGCAGGCCTTGCAACACTTACTCACACCCCAAAACCTATGAGCTTTTTAACAGACATTTGTGGCCGCGATAAAGATAACGAGCGCCCTTATATGCTATTAATTGCAGGCTATCCGGATGAGCATGCAACAGTACCAATGCACGCCCTAGATAAAAAATCGATTGATGAAATAGCCAGTTTTATTTAATACCGTGCAAGGGGGAATAATCAATAGCAAGTACATCTCCCTCTTTAAGGCCAGCAATTACATGGTGCTTGTTATTAACCATTGTACCTAACCTTACGAAACGTTTAACTGGCGTTTCGTTTTCTAGTACATACACCATGTTTAATTGCCCAAATTCATGTACCCAGCTTGGCTCAATTAAAATACCTTGAGCGCTTTTTGTAGGTAACTGCAACTGTGCGTAAAGCCCAGGAATTAACCCTAATTGTGTATTCGTGTCTAGGCGAATAAGCAAGCTACGCGCGCTACTGTCGGCAACAGGGACTATTTCGCTTACTACGGCAGGTGTTGTTATTGCCAAAGATGGAAGAACCACATTTAAGCTATCTCCAAGTTTTAATTTTACAGCTTGTTGTTCACGCACATTAAATTCAAGCTGTAATTGCAATGGGTTATACACAGTAATAAGTGGCTTGCCCGGTGTTACGGTGTCGCCGGGCTCGGTTAAACGTTCAACCACAACCCCTGAAATAGGCGCTATAATTTGAGTATAATTTAGCGCCACTTTTGCTTGTGCTTGTTGCTGCTGAGCGGCGGCTAAATTAGCAGTGAGATTATCAAATTTAGCCTTAGCATCATCTAATTCACTAACAGGCACCAACCCCTTAGCATTTAAATCACTCATTCTAACTAATTGCTTTTGAGCTTGCGTCAACGATGCTTTCACCGCGTTAATATTCGCGTCGCTTTGTGCTAACGCCGCTTTAAAATCATCTTGCTTGAGGGTAATAAGTAAATCGCCTTTAGTGACCTTATCGCCCGCTCGTACTTTTAGCTGCTCAACTTGCGCCATAACATTTGATGAAATTTGCGTATTTTGTTTAGCAATTACACTACCCGGTACCTGCTCAATACCGGTGATGTTTTGCAGCGAAATGGTAACGCGCTCCCCCTGATAATTACTTTGTTGTGATTCTTTTAAACCAGCAGTTTGTTGGTCAGAAAAACTACCAGCCATGTAAAGCACAGCCATAATAATTACCAATAAAGCGATTAAAGCGCCGATTAGTTTTGATTTACCCTGCATGCGCTTCACCCTCTGAACTTGCAAACACTAAATAATAAACAAGTGGCACTACAAATAACGAAAATACAGTAGACGCCACAATACCAAAAATTATCGCAATCGCGAGCCCGCTGAATACCGGGTCAAGTGTGATTACTAAGTTACCCAATAAGGTCGTGCCTGCGGTTAGTAATACAGGGCGCATGCGCACTGTTCCAGCAGCAATCAGCGCATCTTTTATAGCCATACCTTGACCTCGGGCTTGATTAATAAATTCAACTAAAATAAGCGAATTACGAACCACAATACCAGCAAGGGCAATCATCCCAATCATTGCTGTGGCGGTAAATAATACTGGCTCAGGAGCGCCAGCTATAGCACGTTCTCCAAACTGATTTAATAACCAAAAACCTGGCATAATACCTATGACCGTGAGCGGAATAGCCGACATAATAATTAGCGACAAGCTCGCAGATTGTGTTTGAACACGTAAAATAATAAATATGGCACTAAGCGCAAAGGCAAATGCAATTCCCATATCCCTAAACACATCTATGGTAATACGCCACTCACCCTCACCACTAAAGTTGGCATGAGTGCCTTTAGGTAATTGCCATGGTGCAGTACCGCCATTGTTAAAAAAGTGGCGGTTTATCCACGGTGTTTTTTCAAAATAGTTAGGCTCGGCGTTAAAATCAGCATTTACGTCTGCAATAATCTCTGCTGGCGTTCGCCCGTTTAGCTCAGCCATAACATAAATTACATCGCGTTGATCTTTACGAACCCGAATGTCAGCAACCTGATGTTGCGTAAATTCACCTAATTCTGAAAGCGACACTAATGGCCTAGGTGCACTTTGTAAGCCAAATTCATCACTGGTTTTAGCTAAATCTCTATCACCTCTGACTTGCAGTGCAAGTAATTGCGAAATTTGATTACGTTCGCTGTATGGTAACTGTAATTTAATATCAACAGGCTCAGTTTCAGAGCTTACGTAAAGTACCCCCATGGTTTCACCTTGTGTTGCAACACTTAACGATTGAGCAATATTTTGAGTAGAAACTGCACTGATTGCCGCTTTGCTCTTATCGGTTACAAAACGCTGTAAAGGTGAAGGTGCAACCATAGAGGTATCCACTTCGACTACGTGTGGCTCTTGCTTTAAACGTTCAGCTAATTGTTTAGCTGCTTGGTAATGAGTTTGCTCATCAACAAAATCATCTCGGTAAACCTCAGCAACTAAAGTACTTAATACGGGCGGACCAGGAGGCACTTCAACAACTTTTATTACTATGCCTTGTTTTGCTAAAGGTGCGAGCTGTTTACGTAAGCGCATAACCACAGCATGTGATTGATGCTCGCGCTCAGATTTATCAATCAATAGCACTCTTAGCTCTGCTAAATGTGTCGCTTCACGGCGATAATAGCCACGTACCATGGCATTAAAATCCATACTTGAAGGCTTACCAACGTAGGCTGCTATTTCACTTACTTCGTTTAATTGCCAAGTGAGTGTTTGCACTTGTTTGGTAAAGGCTGCGGTTCGTTCTAAATTTGTGCCCTCTGGCATGTCTATTAATACTTGTAGCTCATTTTTATTATCAAACGGTAATAGCTTTAAAGGCACTAAACGCATAACTGGTAGCATGGCGCTAATAATAAACAAAATTAATGTGCCCCATAATACCCATTTTGCGCGCTGCTTTGAGACAAGCAGCGGGCTTAATAACGTTTGATAAATACTAATTTGGGGCTCAATTTCAGTGTGGGTATCTGTATTGGGCTTGAGTAACTTCATCGCAAGCCATGGAGTTACAAAAAACGCCACAATGGTGGATACCATCACGCTGATTGGAACGTTAAATGCCATAGGTGCCATGTACGGCCCCATCATGCCGGTAATAAATGCCAGCGGAATAAATGCCACCATAATCGTTAACGTAGACATAAGTAACGCACCGCGAATTTCGCTCATTGCGCCAACTATTTGCTGTTTTTTGTTGCCTTTTTTATTTAAAAAACGGCTTATATTATCAATGCCTGTAATTGGGTCATCTACCAATAAACCTAACGATAAAATAAGTGCAAATAACGTTACTCGGTTAATGGTATAACCAAACGCAAAATCCAGTGCCAGTGTAATGCCATAGCAAATAGGCACCGCTAACCCAACAACAATGGCGGGTCGCCAGCCCAAAAACACCCCAACAAATATCACTACCGTAAATACTGCAAACACTAAGCTTGATGTTAGATTATTTACTTTTTCATTGGCGGTTTGCCCGTAATCTCTTAATACCGAGTAGCTCACTTCTGGCGGTAAAAGCGTGCGTGATAACTCGGCCATCACTTGGTGAACATCATTTGCCACCGCCACGGCATTCGTGCCTGTTTGCTTAGCCACACTTAATGTGACCATGGGTAACTGTTGATCATTAGAAGATTGTGCAAGCCATTGGTAATGTTCGCTCTCGCCAGGCCCGTCAATCACGCTTGCAATATCAAGTAAGTAAACACTCTTACCGTTTACTACATTTACTACAAGCTGCTCCACTGCAGACTTATTACGTAAAACGTCACCCGCTTGCAAAGCTATTTTTTGCTGACCATTTACAACACTGCCTAGTTGCGTAAGTTGATTAGATACACTTAATGCATAAAGTACATCGCTTATAGTTGTTTGGTGAGCAGCCAACGCGCTGGCATTTAAATTAATAGTGAGCGTGCGTTTACGCCCAGCAATCACTTTTACCTCGCTGGTGTTTTCAATACGTTGTAAAGCACTCGCAATTTCGTTTGCAAATCGTGTTAATTCGTAATCGCTATAGAGTTGTGGATCTTTGCTGTACAACCCAAGCATAACAATGGGAACATCATCGACCTCAATGGGCCGAATTTGCCAATCTTTAATAACAGAAGGCATTGTATGCTGGTAACCATTAAGCTTGGCGTAGGTATCTAAAATAGCCTGTTCACGATCATGCCCCACCTCAAACCTAAGTGTCACCACGCTAGCACCAGTTTGTGTGGTTGAATAAATATGTTCAACACCGCCAAGCTGGGAAAGTAACTTCTCAAGAGGCTGAGTCACCAGCCGTGTCACTTCGGGCGCTTCTACATTCGGAGCCGATACATATATATCAAGCATAGGCACCACTATTTGCGGCTCTTCCTCGCGAGGCGTTTGTTTTAAAGCAAACAGGCCAAACAAAATTGATAACACAAAAATAATAACCGGAATACGACCCGTTAAACTGCTTTTTACTGCGTTATCAATCATGTTCATTACCTCTACCCCTTACAAAACAAACCATACAATGTGCCTAAAAGATGAATAGCATTCTGATCAATCACACGGTAATAAATAGTTTGCCCCTCACGGCGAGTAGCAACAATATTCGTTTTTCTAAGGGCAGCTAAATGCTGAGAAAGTGCCGACTGCGCTAACGGCACCGCTTCATTAAGCTGTGTCACACTCATTTCGGTATCTTGCAACGAACATAAAATCATTAAACGATTTTTATTAGCTAAAATTTTTAATAGCTGCTCTGCTTGCTCAACGTTCCCCGCCATAGCAGTAAAATCAATATTCATATAAAGCTCTAATAATCTAATGTGATCGCAGTATAAATTGTTACATTAGAAAAGTCTAATATTAGGATTTACTAATATATGAAATACGATTATAGTAATTAGGTATTTAACTGGATAAGTGACCGACTATAATGAAACTCAATAATGCGCTTCGTCTGATCGCTGGCATAATGATTGTGATCTCAATTTTATTACAAACCTATCACGATCCTAGGTGGGTATATTTTACAGTGTTTATTGCCCTAAACTTGATGCAATCGGCTTTCACTAGCTGGTGCCCTATGATTACACTACTACGCAAATTTGGCGTTAAGGAATAAATATAATGCTTACTTCTATCCCCGATTTACTAAAAGTTATTACACCTAACCAACGACGTATCGACGCTGAACAAGCAAAACAAGAGATTATCGAAAACAAGGGCTTACTTATTGATGTGCGTGAACCCGCAGAACATGCTACCAATCCTGCTGTAGGCGCTATTAATATTCCGCGTGGCTTACTTGAAATGAAGTTGATGGAAATAGAAAAAGACGCTTCCCGCCCTATTTATCTGCACTGCGCTAGTGGCGCACGCGCCACATTAAGTGCTGAAGCAATTACACGTATAGGATATGAAAACGTCACCGTTATTACTTGTAACGCAACGCAAGTGTGTGAAGCTTTTTAATTATGGTAAACCCAAATAATTAGGGCCTTAGTTAGTAGACTCGACGATAAAAATCGTCGAGTCTACTGATTCAAGTTGGGCTTAATTTGTTTGAAAATAAAAGCGCGTTTCTGTTATTTTTTCAATAATTTCATACTCTAAGCCCATGTGGTTATACTCACCCTGAGTTGGTATTCTTGAACTGTAATTAACAACGACACCCCAATGGTTATCACTCACCCCTCCAAAAATTATGCTCATGCTCTTGTCATCATTTTTAGTGATAGCAGCAACATTATAAGCATTCATTAACTCCCTAACTTGCTTAGTTTCTGCTGATAACGTCATTAACTCTTCGTTTTCACCTAACTCAAAAACTTTATAATTAGCTGACGGAACAAATCCCGCATACTTAGAAGGATAATAAGTAACAAGTTGAGCTGGCGTGAAAAATGTATTATTTATTCGATAAACAAACATGTCTGTTTGCTGAATAAGATTTAGATCTTTTGACTGATTGAATTTAATAAGCTCATTCATCGTTACTTTTAAAAAGTCGTTAATTAAGCCTAACCGTTCTTCTTTGCAGGCTTGCTTTTTACATATCGTAACGTTAGGTAAATTGGAGAGTTGTGCCTTATTTATACTTAAAAAATTACGACCCAAAACACCTAAATTAAAGTTTGCAAACGCTTGTTTATCTTTATCACTTTTAAACTTAGTTGGGTGAATATCAAGAAAACTAAAAGGATAAAATAACGGCAGATACGCGAGAGGTAAATCACTTTTAGGTAATATATCTCCAGCATGCTTTAGCAATGCTCTATATTCTGCGTCTATATCCTCATTAAAATAAGGTGGCATGCCA
>NZ_BADX01000090.1:0-61852 GCF_000241365.1 Pseudoalteromonas sp. BSi20480
ACTTCTTTCTTCATCCTTTAAGACTAAAATTTTAACTATTTGACCCCCCATCAAACCAGTGAATTTATTAAACCTCTTTTTTGAAAAATAATTTTTAAAATTTTGCGAATTTTCTATCACTCTTGAATTTAGTTTTGCAAATTTATATGAAATTGACATCAATATCCTTTTCTACCCAAGCAGTTATTTACTGCTTGGGTTAAATCCTATTTATTTCTTTGTTTAGCTACAAATCAATCATTAAAAATGAAGTAAATTTTTGCCACAACGTTTTACCAAACTTAATTTCACTTTCAGCTTTTATATTATCTGCATATTTCCATGGGAATTTAAATATATCCGGTGGCGTTAGCTTTTTAATAGGTTTACCCGTCAATAAGTTATTGAGCTGCTCTTCATCATTAAATTCTTTTCTCAACTCATCATCCGCTTTAGACATTTCTTTTAAAAATGACTTATCAACACGATACCAAAAGTACTTAGGGCGGCCATTGGCTCTATCAAATTCAGCCGTGGTTTTATCAAACTCTCGGTAATACTCAAATTGTGGGATATCAGCCAGAGGTTTTGTTACATCCATAAAGTTTTGTAATAATTCCCAATGGATTAATGCTGGAGTAATTTGATTTGCATACGTTTTTGCATACCTCATACTATATTTATAGTGCAGCAATGAAAAGCCACGATAAGGATAACCACTTTTAGGATTGTTCTGTACTTTATAGTGGGCATTGAATTTTTCAAATGGTGCAACTTCAAAATCTTTCGCATTTGAACTAGGAACTTCAACTATTCCATTTAAGCGATTAAAATTGACGGTAAAATTATATTTGGAACGAAAAAATGGTAGCACCATCAAGCTCATTACTTTTGAGATAACCCAAATAACCACTAGAACCAATAAAAAATCAAGAGCAAGAGTGGTTGCACCTAAAGCAAATGCCACTGAAGGGATAAAAATAATAAACCACAAATTAATAAAGTGCAGTACAACCCAAGAAGAAATTATAAAATCAATAAAATTAGCAGGAATAGTATTCATTGCCAGTTTTAGCTTTTTATCTATTTCGAAAAGTGATCTGCAATCTTCGGCACTTCCATTTAAATTATCCTTGTAAAATAAGGTTTGAGAACTGTCAAAGCAGTGCCCCAAAACGCTTCCTCTTGGAAATAGCGCTTGCTTACTTTGATAGCGGCAATACATAGAGTCACGCTCGTCAGTCGCTATTTCATCTCTAAATTTTGCATCTTGCTTACCCATGTAAGCTGTTTCAGCATACTGCTCAAGCATATTCTATTCCTTTATTATCCATGCTTTGCATTTCACCATTTCTCAACCCTAGAGTAACAATAAACTTAGGTGATGAATAACGACTAAGTTTAAATTCCTTTTCTTATTGTTAAAGAGCCATCGCTATTAAACACATGTTTTAATCAACTTCGAAATATTTATTCATGTGCCATTCCTACTTAATTCGTTTAATGAAATGGCACATATTATTGAACACTCTCTTTCAGGGTTAATTATTTACATACTTTTCTAAACTTATACTATCTGCGATAATTTGGACTGAAGAGGGCCTCATTCGAATAAAGCTTATTTGCTCTTCATTGAGACTATCCACTAAGCCTAAACAGCGTTCAAAGTTTTTAGGGTCTGTCCCTTGAGAGCTTTCGAGGTTACTGCTTGATCCAAACTGATACTGCCTTTCAGTTATGACCCCTTGTAACTGCCCTATCACTATCTCAAGTGAACTTTGATATATATCTTTACCATTCATTCTTAGCATTTTTTCCCTTTTAAGTTCGTATACATCCTTTTCAAATGGGATCTTTTTACCGGCAGCAGTCCTTATCATGTAAGGTACAACAGGCGCTTTAAAGTTCATTCCCATAAGCTGAAGTAATTTGCTAGATTCAGTCGCTGCATCCGATTTGGCTACTACGTCATCAACCTCTATAGACGGTAGAACTTCATCAAGCACTAGTTTTATGCTGCAAGTAGCACCACTTCCATATCTACTCGAATACAGTAATGGCCTTGGTGCGCCTTTAAACATAGTATGTATAGTAGGTTTTTTCTTACTAAACGAGATTAGCTCTTCATTGGCCATTTTTAGGTTAGTGAACTTTATGCTGATCTTTCCTTGTTTATTAACTTGGTTTAAATAGTGCTTAATGATTTTGTATGTCTCATCACTAATATTTTTTCATTTTCAACTAAAAGCTTAATCTTTATTAACTGACCTTCATCTACAACATGTATGTCTTTGTTTATACCTTTTGAACTCAGGTAATTAAATAAACCCTCTTGAAAACTAGTTAAATCCTGCTCATAGCGGTTTTGTTTTTCTACTGTTATCACATCATATTTACTGCAGCCTGCGAAAAATAATGCGACCGTGCATATTACTAAAACTCGTATCATTTCAATCTACTCCTTGAAGCTGACTACTTAACTGGTTTATGTAACTATTTAATTCATCTGAGTCTTTAGCAATAATAAAATGGTCATTTTCAAGTATTACGACTTCGTAACCAGTGGCATCAATAATTTTAGAATCTACATAAACATCTATACTATCGTTAAAATACGACTTCCAATTTGTTGAAAGTTGAGACCCTATTTGTATACAACCGCATCCTAGTACAAAACTAACTGATGCGATTGGCCCTGGATATAATTGCCAAAACTCAGATAAGCTCATATCACCTTGAATATACAAGTGGTCGGGTCCGACCATAATAGTAAAGAAAGAGGCTATAAAGATACATCCAAACACAATAGCAAGTATCAGCCAGAATTTTTCTTTTGGGTTTGACTTCACATTTGCATTATAGATAGCTGTAAACCCTTTAATGGTAAACACTGCTGGAAGCGCATCAAAATCAATACGCATTTTATTACTTTCCATGTTATTACTTTCCATATTATTTTCCATTTTAACTGACTCCTTTAAAAAAATTGTAACTAAGCTTGTTGTTTGTAGTACTTACCTCCTTAAATAAAATTTTTCACTAATATAGTGAATTGTCTAAATTGTGTAATAAAACATTCTAGCGGTTTGTTTAATGAATATTTTTACAATACATTCAAATATATAAAGACAGGCAACACCTTTAATATAAGCCTTTATTTAAGCTATTATTTTTGCCTTACCACTGCGTTACTTGTTTTTCTATTCCATGAAAGCTCCCTCAAAGTAAAAAGTGCCTAAGGAATTCCACAGGTTAATTGCATAAATAACCGCTTGGCTTTGTATTTCCAATTAAGTGTTTCTTTACGCTCTGGTTCGGCTGTCCAGCGTTGCCACGGCTGGGTGATTTCGGGCTGGGGGGCATCGTTATACCAGTCTATTTTGTATGCCTCAGCATATAGCTCATCATATATTTCGGTTTGTTGTTTAAAGCTCATATCACGCCAATACACTTCTGGTCGATTGTTGTGTTTATCAAACTCAGCGGTAATTGGGTCAAGGTGCCTGTAGCCTTCGTATTCTGGAATGTCAGGTAATGGCTTGGTGTTATCCATAAAGCGCACTAAGCGCTCCCAAAACAACAAACAATAGATAGGGTTTTGTGCAAGTTCAGTGACCACTATGGTCATTTTGGTATCTGGGTATTTATCTCTGTCTTTGTGCGATATCACCGGGAAAAAGGCGCGAGAGCCCCCTTGGTCGGTGCTTTGGTTTACCAATACACACTTCATATCTTGCCAAGCAAAGCAGCAATTACCAAATTCATCGCGCTCGTCACAACCAGGAATATTAAAGGTGTAACCGACTTTACCTGTTTGGCGGTCAAAATAGGCTAGCTTTGATGGGAGAAGTTTACTCCAAATTGGTTGCAAGTTTAAAAAAAATAAGTTCCCACCTAGTACTAAGTATAAAAACCATAGAGGGTAATTGTCTGAACCAAATGGTAGCCACCATAAAGTGAATATGCCTAAAAACGAACTCCCAACAAACCCCAAAAACATAGGGCCAAATATCAAAGCTCGCATTGGGTCATTACCACATGAATGACTTTGAAAACGATGAGGTTGACTTTTTATCCCAAGCTTATCTTTATATAGCCAGCTTTTAAGGAAGCACAAACCATTGAAGCTATTGTGTAGCTCGGAGTCCGTGTCTTCTTCAAAAAATTGATTAAATATTGTTTTTCGAGGTAAAGTACCACCTAAGTATTTTAATATACTCATAGAATTCCTTTTATAATATCCACGGATTTGGATAGCTTGGGTTGGCGATTGGTTTTGCTATGGCAGAAAAATCAAGCGGTAATGTGAGGTTTTTATCATACCTTAGCTCTGGGAACGGCCTTACTTTATCTATTTGGAGTACGTGATTTGGGTTAGCAAAGGCAATGTTAATTGTGTATAGCGCTTTAATAAGCTGCCCTTTTTCATCATGCACTGGTTGGTATTCTTTTGTGCCTGTAACACCTGTATAACTATAATGCTTACTCTCAACATTATATGGCGCTAATACATCCTTTAGTTTGAAACCAAATTTAAGTGCGAGCTCTGACTCCCCTTTAATAAAGTTAGGAATGCTCACCTCTATGGTGTATTGATTTTTAGCAACTTCGGTATAGTCCGCTTTGGGCGAAAACAGCACTGCCATAATAAATTTATGATAAGCCTCGGGGTTTGAAAAATCATTATACTCAGCATCGCGTTCACCCTGCCATATACCTTTTTTATTTTTTGCAAATGGCCCAAACTTACACCACTTTTCAGCCTCAGTATCCATTAAGCTTACCGCCAAAATAGACAGTACAATACTGCCTAAAAATAGCCCCCAGCCAATAGGGCCCATGCTTGCGAATATGGCACCATAAATAGCCGAGGTCATGCCCATCATACCGGCTATCATATTAACGGTTGCGGCATCTCGGTCATGCTTATTCCACATTTCGACCGCATCGGCCATTTGCACGCCAGACATCAATATACCCATAGCGCCACCAAAGCTTCTTAAATAAGTAAACTTAACGAGTTTACCCAATAGCTTAGATAACTGCCTGGCTTCACCTGTCAGCCTTGCTTTTGTTAAAGCGCTATTTCCTGCTGTTGATGAGTAATTCTCCCACACAGAGCCAACAGCAGCTATCACTCCGCCTATAACGGCAATATGCTTTCCAAATTGGTATAGATCGCCCTTACCTGCAAACTCTTTTTCATATTCTGCGTAGATGTAATAGGCGGTTATGCCTGTTAAAGCGAGTAATGCAATGGATGATCCTCGCTTTGCTTCAAACCACATTTTACCAAAGTTATTTGGTGAGACCATTCTGGCTGCCACTGCGGGGGCTAGGTCGCGGTTATGCTCATAGACAATACTGGCTGGGGTATCTCTTGCGGGAGCGGTTAATACTTTGCCTGCAGCACCTGAAACCGTTTTAAACGTACCTTGAATATCATTGACCTCGTTGAGCATTTGCAATATTTCTGCGCGTACTTGCTTGAGCATATAAGGCTGACCACTTTGCGTTTTAAATTGAGCCGCACCTTCGGGGTTTATGTCCATGTGGAGCTCACGGGCAATGGTGATCAACTGGTTATTATTAACGGGTTTGCCTTTGGCGATACTGGCTAATGCATTTTTAAGCGCAGCTCGTCCTTTCGTTGATTTTATTTTTTCAATAAGTGGGTGACGTACAAAGCTCATACTTATGATCATTCTATCATTGGGTACGGCGTCCATATCATGAAGTTGAATATCGTGCAGTGGCGATACGTCAAAGCTTTTAGCCAATGAGCCTACTCGAGCATAAAATAAGCGTTCCTCACGCCCTGCAAATGCTCGTTCTTTAAAAATTCGCTCCCAATACATGAGTGTTTCTGAGAGGATTTTTTCAATAACCGAGAGCAATCGAGACTCTACAAAAAGTGCCGGTATCCCTGGTTGTTTTAGCTCAGCATTTTTTACCTCTTGTTGCAGCTTTCGTGGATCAAAAGCCCCTAACTCTTGGCCTATTTTATCTTCATCTGCGGTGGCTGCACTTAAGTTTTGCCCGTATAAGTCATCATTTGGGCAAAACTGTACATTGAGCCAAGAGCTGTCATCCCCCACTAATCCTTCGTTATAAGCTTTACCGTTATTGAATAACTCATTTAATTCGCTTGATAGCCGCTGTTTTTCAGTGTCATTAGTTAACGCGGGTATAAATGCAGGTATGAGTGTGTTAGGTAACATTAAGCTTGCTAATTGCTCATGGCAAAGCTCAAATGCAAACGGATACCCGCAAGGTGATAACGTGGAAAAGTCACACATTACGGCTTGCCAGCTGGGGGGGGCTTGAACCAGATTACCCGAACATATATTACTAAAAGGTTGATCTGATTGACTGCATTTCGACTCGTGTAAGCCTTGTAAATGTTTACGTGCGACAATGTAATTATCTAAGCGCTCAATGATCCAATCAGGATTTAAACCAACTAAGTATTTTTCTAGCTCGTCGGGTGATAAATGTCGACCAGCATCACGGGCTTGTTCACTTTGCTCATCTTTTAATACCAATGTTGGGTATTCAACTTGCCTTCCTGTAGGAGGGGTTGTGAGCTTGGTTTCCCATAGCTTTTCATTTAAAAACAACTGATGGGCAAGCATTGCTGATTTGTAAAATGGGTTACGCTGCAAAATAGCTTGATGTTCTTTGAGCAAGTGTAGCTCATAGTCAGCATCCAATTTTTGTGACTGCGCAATACCCACTAAGTCATGAACATAAATACACGGCTTACTATTTGGTGCCCCCATATTCTCTATACTTGCCCAGCTTGGGGCACTCGTTAGGTCGATAGATTGCATCCGCGCCGCACGATTATCCGTTGCTTGATTTATGTTTTCACATTTTGATAACTGAGGGGTTTTATCAAAGCGAGTATCGCTTGGCCACATGCCGCCCATTTTGTTTATATAATCCCATGACCATTGCACTCTCGAAAAAGCAATTTGTAAATCGGGCACATCAGCACTTGTACTTGTAGATAATAAACCAATAGCTCTAGTAGGAATGACTAACTCAAATGCATTAGCGGTATTAAACGAGCGAAAGTTTTTGTCGTGATATAGCCTTAAATCAACCTCACTTAATGCACCTTGTGGTAAAGCTGCTACTTCACGCCATAAAAATCCATTTATAAATATATAAAAATAGCCAATGGCTTCATTTTCTCCCAGTTTATCTTTTCCTTTAAACATTGGAATAAATTCAGCATTACCTGCTTTACTTTTATCAAGGCTTGGATCCTTAAACACCAATAAGTCGACCGCCACTAAATCTGGCAACTCTACCATTTGTTTAGGGGCAGATTGCTTTTGAGTCGCGGCTTGACCATATGGGATCACACAGACTTCACCGCCTAAAGTTGGCATTTTTAAATCAAGCGCACACTGTTGCGTATCATCAGCAATTTTAGGCTTATGAACATATTGTACCGTCACATTATTCTCCTTGATTTAACATGCGTGAAGATTTCTGCCCGCCTTGCGACACTTCAAAATGACCTTGCCCTAATAATTCAGAGCTGGATGGTGCATTCACGTTGTAA
Source organism: Pseudoalteromonas sp. BSi20480 (assembly GCF_000241365.1). Taxonomy (NCBI): domain Bacteria; kingdom Pseudomonadati; phylum Pseudomonadota; class Gammaproteobacteria; order Alteromonadales; family Pseudoalteromonadaceae; genus Pseudoalteromonas; species Pseudoalteromonas sp. BSi20480. The sequence continues at coordinate 7,556 of NZ_BADX01000090.1, forward strand.
ACAGCCTCTGCTGGGTCTTCGCTTTCTGCGCCTAAATCCCTCACTTGCACACTTAACCCTCGTGGTGATGCGCCACCTGATTGCGCTAGTGGCATAGGTGGGGTATTTTTAGCGTTTGATATCATTAAGTCGCCTTGGCGTACTGCGGGCTTGCCTTCAATCAGCACATTAAATGAGCCTAATATAAACTCGGCTTTGCCGTCGTTTGTACCGCTTGCAATACCCTTTTTATCGCCGGGTGAATCCCCGCTACTTTGCGAAAAGTAACTTTTTATATTACCCGCGCCATTGCCATTTATTTTTACTGAGCTTGCTACGCTTGAAATGTCGCTTGTTTGCGCTTTGTTTGGGTAGGGAATAGGAATAACACTTGTGCCCACGGTGGTTAAACACACATCAATAGTGGTTAACTTTCCGCCGCTGTCTGTGTGTACTGCCGTTCGGCCATTAATTAATACATTTTGACCAGACACCGTGGCTACTTGCGCGGCTTGCGCTTGCGAATCTTTAATTAATTGCGCTTGAGTGCCGGCTTCCCAACCTAGGTGGCTTGATACTAAATCTAAAAATGCTTGGGCATTGGTAATGGGTTTATTAACATCCATATTGGTTTGCGACTCATTCCACGGCAATATGGGCTCGTTTTTTTGGCTATCCCATTGCGGGGGTGGAATTATGTAGTCGGGTATGAAGGTATTAACCATTTCACCGAGTGTTTTTTCGCGGTATTTGGGGCGGCCAATTTCGGCTAAAAATGCGGCGTCGCCGCTGGCTCGGTCTTCAAATATGGCTATGCCATTTGCTTTTCCTAACGCGCCATTACTTCGGGCGCTGTTATTTAACCCTAATAAAGTAGGATTGTTGTGTCGCCATGTTACAGAGCCACCGCTACGTACATCGGCTGTGAGCGCGTCAATATCGTATTGCACAGTGCCTGTTTGTTTACCTGCCATTGCATTAATGTAGGGCATTAAGTTTCACTCCTTGAAATTTTTATTAATTGATCACTGGGTGAATTAAATAATAAAAAACATGCTGTAACCCTTTATTTAGTGGGTTATTTAAATAGCTATTTGCGAGGGCAAGCCCTGCAGGGTCGTTTGCAACACCTTGATAGCCAATCGTGTTATTTAAATTGGCAAGTTCTATTAGCTCGTCTTCTGGGCTATAGAGTGTTTGTGTATTGGCAAACCATTTTTTTTGCCATGCTAACGAGTCTTTACCTGCAAATAGGTAAGTATTATTAACGCAAGCCTGTGCTTGGTTGAGCTGCTCGTTTATTTCACCACTATAAAATTGTGCGCTAAGGCTGCCTTGTAAATGAGTTAGTAATGCGTATCCACCTTCACCATTTATAATACCAGGCGGACCGTTTAATACTTGCACCGCGTTATTTTTGGCCTGGTTACTTACATATTGGTAGCTTACACACGAATCGACTGCAATTATGAGCGTATCGGGCGCTATGCTTTTTAAATCAAGCGTTGTAGTTTGGTCAAAGTCGGGCACTTGCTGCAAAATCATTTCAGACAGTAGTTCAGCAAGTGTGTCGTTATCGATAACAGGGTTGCCTAGTTCGTCTTGAGGGAGTACAAACACAATTTGGCTAATGCGCGACGTTTGCCTAAGCGTGGGTATATCAATATGTTCGAGTAATTGGCTTAATAAAAGTAGGCATTTAGTTTGCCTGTCTAACTGAGCTAGTTCATCTATTTCGACCATTATGTAAGGTGCGTCTAAACTTATGTCGCACCGTATTAGCGCTTTGCTTGGTTTAGAAAACAGCATTTGGTTTGCAACCGCTGTGTACAAGCTGCTGGCAGCGGATCCCGTTGCATTTATGTGGCAAAGTACATCAAACGTCATTGTTGCTTTCCTTTTTTGCCACAATTATTTGGCTATTTTCTGCAACATTTATTGCATCAATATGCCCTCGCCATAGTAAAGAAAACTGCTGTGAGTCTGAGTCAATAACCAGTGTGTCGCAGTGCATGGCCAATGTATGCCTATTAAGTGTATTCACAATTTGTACTATGGGCTCTTCAAAAGGAAGGTTTACTCGCTGTTGCTGGCCATATTCTTGCAGTGGATACAAACCCGATAATGTAAAAGCCCAGCCTTGTGTAAATTTTTTATTTACCCGCTGATCTATCGGTGCGGTGTTATTAAAAAATTCGTTAAGCTGCGTTTTAAATGGGTAGTTACCCGCCATAAGTGCTTTTTGATCTATTTCTGGTATAAGTTCTACCCGGGGTGACCAATGCGATGGAATGGCCGAAAAACTGGCAACCGGTGTTGTATGGCTTGGCTTACGTAAAAGCGCTGTTGCATATTCAATACACGGTAATTGCTGCCCTACCGCGTGTTTATTTTTTAGTTTATAACCGCTGCCTAATGGGTTTTCTAGTAAGTAGTCGGTATCGTCATTGAGGTTTTTGCCACCAAATGCATGGCTGTAATCAACAGGCGTTGGTTTAATTATGAGTGGGTCTGTGGCAACGGGCCCTAACAATGAGCGTTTCCAAAAGCGCGTGCCTGTAACACGTAAACGTTTATTAAACAGGGGGGTTGTGTGTTCATAAAGGGCAAGTTCCACCTCTATTACGCGGGCTTGTTTTGCTTTGGGCGGATAGGCTGTAAAGTTGCCATACACTTCAAAACCCGTTTTAAATGCAACCTGTTCGTTTACTTCTCTGAGTGATGAGTTAGCGGGCTCGTTGTAATAATCATCTGCTAATATTATTTCCTCACCCGGATTGATTGGTGTGACATTACCTTGCTCGTCAAACTCAAAGTTTTGTTTAACAAGCACTACTTTAGCCTGTGTGCGGTCGTGCAACCAGCCATCAAAAAAGCTAGCCTGCCAAGGAGAGAAATTATTAAGCATTTGTAGTCTCCTTTACAATTTGCTGCCATTGATTAGCACTCAGTAATAAATGATATAAAGCGCACGCTTGTTGGGGCTCATAATGTGTAGCTAAAACACGTTGTACCACTGTTCCACCCAGGCCTTTTAACTGCTGAGTGGCATTGCTGCTTGTAAAGCTTATGCCATTGAGTAACTGCTCTCCTGGGGTGAGCGCAAAAGCTTGCCTTGCGTGTTCTGCATCGTCTAAATTTAAGCCGCTTTGAGGGGCGATACCCGTATTTACTGCTGACATTTTGTCTGCTTTTGCAAGCTCACGATTGGTAATGGTTAGCCATGCAGCGTAGGCTGGCTTTTGGGTTACGCCTTGCGCCATTAAATTAATAAAAAGAGGCAGTGCCCGCTTATAAACAAAGTGGCTTAATACATATTCACATTGGTCTGGGTTGGCTTTACAAAATAAAAAACACGGTTCGTCCCAGCGGGGATCGTTAGTAAAGCCAGCTAATGCAAGTAGCTTAGCTTTGTGTGAGTCATCACTCGTTTTTGCAAATACTTTAAATAGCATGTCTGATACATAGTCAGCTTTAGTGCAATACGCATTAACTAAAGCGGCATACGCAATGTTAAAATTGGGGTGCAGCATGGCGCTGTTTTGCTCTGCCTCCCCCAACGACTGGGAAAAAAGTAAGGTCGTTATGCTTTCATCAAGAACTTCTTTTTCACTTATAAGGCTATTGCGCAGTGCTTTGTTTTCACTTATTTGCCAGTAGCTTATTAAATACTTTAATAAGGTGTAGTAGCCCAAGTTTTCTATCGACTTTAACTCGTCAAACGTTTCGTCGCTATTGCACGTGTGTTCAAAATTAAGCGTTTGTATAAGTAGAGTGTAAATATCGCTGTGTTCTGCATTATTAAGCGCAAGTTGAATAAATTCATCGAGCGTTAGTGTGCTAACCTCAGAAAGGTTTTTGCCCGAAAAGTAATCTGTTGGCGCTTCACTTTTTAAGTCACTTAATGTGTATAAGTGGTTAAGTAATTGGCTCTCAATCACGTTTAAACGCACAAGCGAATACACCCCTTGCTGTTGCAATTTTTGTTTATGTTTTAGTAATGTGGTTAAACGTTGTTTGTGCTGTTTAACTTTGGTGACCTGTGCAAACATAGCCTTAGTTAAGCCTAATTGGCCAACCAGCCAAGGTTAGGTCTTGCTCGCTGTTTGCCGATATATCTTGCCCTTCGAGCACAATAGTACCGTCAGCAAATATTTCTATAAGGCCCTTAGCCGTTTGCAGCGTTATGCTTTGCTGCGCTTCAATTGTGATGTGCCCTTCGCTGTTTTTTATTAGTGCAGCAGGGGCTTGGTCTTCACTTGCTAATACGGCCGTTACTACAAACCCTTGTGAGGTATGAGTGAGTAATACGGTGTCGTTAGTTTTACATGGTGTTATGTGTGCAGCCTGCGCGATAATTTCATGGGCTACATTGTTAATCAAAACGGCTTTAACCTTTCCTAAACGGTCAACACGGTTCACTAACGCAAGTATTTGCTGATCATTAAAAATACTTTTAACTTGTGCACTCATTAAATTACTCCTTTAACTTAGTTGTTACTAATTGCACTGCCTTTAATAGCTATATTAGTGGCGCTCAGCGTTATATTAGTGGCATCAATCGTTAAGTTGCCCGCTGCATCTATTTCAATACTTGCTCCGCCTTGGCTTAATTGAATAGAGCCCTGACCATTGGCTTTTATAGTAATGTTATTGCCACTATTAAGCTCTAAATCGCCCTGTGGCGCTTGAAGTTCAAGGTTTCCGTCAACAGAGTAAACACTTACGTCTTGCTGGGCTTGCACTTTAAGCTCTTGTGCTGCTTTTAATTCTAAACTGCCGTCGGTTGCTTCAATGCGCGTATTGGCCGTCGACTTTAAACTTAAATCGGCTGCTGAGGTGACGGTAATATCACCTTCACGCGTTTGAATTTGCAGGTTGTTTTCAACACGGGTAGTAAAGTTATTTGCCACAGTAAAATTAGCGTCATTCTCAGCTACAAATTGCAGGTTTTCTTTTGCCGAAATTTTTACGTCACCGTCAACCGACTTAAGCGTTGCTTGATGTGCACCGTTTGTTGCATCAAGCAGTAACTGATTTTTATTATTTTTATTGGCAAGGCTTATTTTTTCTTCGCCTTTTTTGTCGTCCATTACAAAACTGTGCCCCGCTTTGGTCACCAGTTTGTTTTCTGTTGGGTTTTGGCTTGTTACTGGGTTAGGCGCATTTTGATTATAAAGTGCCCCCAAAATAATGGGTCTGTCTAAATCGCCATTTTCTCCACAAACGAGTACTTCTGTGCCCTGTGTTAACGGAAAATGCATACCATGGCCACTGCCTCCATACGGTTGCATTAAGCGTGTTGATCGGCTTTCTTGCCCTTCGCCATCTTGGTTAAAAGGCAGCTTTACAACGTAATTACCTTTGTCATCTATTTCTTGTTCAATTAATGCGTTAAAGGTTGCAAATACTCGTCTGGCGGGAATTAATGGAGCTTTGTACACTTGGTCAACACTAATTAAGTACGCTTGGTTTTTATACGTTAGGCCTTTAACATTAGAGCCATATTCAACGGCTGCATTTTGGCTGCCTTTATGCTCAACACGTGTTACTAAGTATTGCCCATCGTGCTCTGGGTGGTCATAAATATTTAAGCGCATGCCAGGGCGTAAAGCTCTGCAATCGGTATCAACTATTATTTGCTCGCGCTGGCAATCAAACGCCTGCTGCCTAATAGTTGCAAGTGTTTGCCCATCTCCTGATTGCGCATAGTTGTCGCCATAATGGCTGTCTTCACCAAACCCTGTTACCGATGCACTATTATTTTGCGATACTTGTAAATTTCCTGGTGCTTGGTAGTTGTAGTCGTTTAAGTGTGTACTTTGTGGAAACAATTGTGCTTGCCTGCTTATCGCAAATATTGATTCACTTGTTCTAACTTGCCCCGAAGGCGGAATGTAACTTAAATTAACCTCATCAAATTTTTGCGCAATATCTTTAGAGTCATTACATATATGCAGCGTACAGTCACCGCCTGTTTGCTCAATAAAGCTATACACAAAGCCGTATTTACGCATTAATCGGGTTACAAACTCATAATCTGTTTCGTTGTATTGAACGGTCATATCAAGCGAACTCGAACTTGCCTGAACACTTAATTTTTGAGTAGGAAACCCTGCTTTTTTAAACACACTGCTAATTATTTTACCTGCATCCATGGCAGTAAATACACGGTTAGAGTGCTGATGTTTAAGTAGCGTTAAATGGGAGTTCATGACCAAGGTATAATGATACCCTTGGTGACTTTGTCCATGAGCTATAAACCCGCTAATTAATCCTGATATAGTGCGGTCAGTCATCGACCACACCATAGAAAGCGATACGTCTTTTCCTATTAACATATCAGACGTTAAATGCTCTGGGCTCAAAACTTGGATTTTAAATTCATAGTCTTCACATAAACGATCGTTTTTAGACTCAAAGTCGGTTACATATACCATGCCGTCGGGCATGCCTTGTATTGCAACACTAAAATGACTTGAGCTGGCTTTTAATTCGTTAAATACGTCCATGAATCCCATTTTTTTGTCCTTTTATTTACGCATTATCGGCAAATGTTGCTGTAATTTCGTCTTGCTCATCAACAGCTAACGTTAAAATGTCTGGCATGTCTTCTTCTGCCATAAATTCTAAAATTGATTTGGCTATCCCTGGCAGTATTTGCTGTTCAATGACCGCATTGACCATACGTGCACCGCTGTCAGAAAGCGTGCATTGAGTGGTTAGCTTTTCAAGCACACTGGCATCTACACGTAACTGCATTTTATGGTTTTCGTGTAAACGATTAGCGATGGCTTCGAGTTTTAAGCTAACAATTGACTGTAATGCATCAGAGTCGAGTGCTAAGTAAGGAATAACCTGCATTCGGGCTAATAAAGCGGGTGCAAAAAAAGCAAGTAATTGAGGTTTTATTAAATCCGTAAGCGCGCCAATAGTAGGCACTGACCAAGGTGTTCCGTCTTCGTTAATGGGCGCTTGCGCTGGATTGAGGGCTTCGTTAATTGCCGCTTCGTGCTCAGTTTGTTGCGACTCTTCGTCGTCCTCTTTTGGACTTAAGTCTATTACCGTAGGTGGTGTGCAGGCGTCAATTAGCTCAGCAGATCCTAAGTTGGATGTCATGATAATAACGGTGTTTTTAAAGTCTATTTCGCGCCCTTCACCATCGCGCATGCTGCCACGCTCAAACACTTGGTAAAACATATTCATCACGTCTTTATGCGCTTTTTCTACTTCATCGAGCAAAATAACAGAGTACGGGCGCTGTCTTACGGCTTCGGTTAACACACCGCCTTCGCCGTAACCTACATACCCTGGTGGTGAACCTTTAAGCTGCGACACAGTATGTGACTCTTGGTATTCACTCATGTTTATTGTGGTTAAAAATTTGTCTCCACCAAATAACTGTTTGGCTAAACAACGCGCTGTTTCTGTTTTACCTACGCCCGATGGACCCGCTAGTAAAAATACGCCAAGCGGACCTTCATCGTTGCTTACACCTGCTTTACTTACTCTGAGCGTTTGCGCAATTTTTGCAATCCCCGCCTGCTGACCTATTACTTCTTGGCCTATGGTGGCTTCTAAATTAATCAAATTACTAATTTGATCTTTAACCATTGCTCCTACTGGCACGCCGGTCCACTGTGAAATAATTTGCGCAACGGCATCGGCATCTACTTCACTAAATAAACCATTGTCTTGCGTATTTTGCTCTTTGAGTGACTGGCGAAGCATTAATAACGATTCGCTATCAAGGTCTTTATCGCTTGCTTGTTTTATTTCGTTAATTTGGCTTAAGGTTGATATTTGCGATTCGCGCGAGTGTGTCAACTCAGCTAATTTACTTTGGGCATTAACTAACTCTTCTACTAGGTGCGTTAGTTTATCTTGATCTACCGCCAAGCCTTGGCCTAACTCTATATTTAGGCTATTTATTCTGGTTTCTAAATAATTTATGTGTTCACGTTCTGCTTCTATTGCTGCAGGGTCTGTCGCAAACGACATACGCACACGCGCCGCAGCAGTATCAAGTACATCAATGGCTTTATCTGGTAAATAGCGCCCTGTTATATAACGCGAAGATAAAACCACAGCCGCTTCAATAGCATCATCGGTTATTTGAATATTATGATGCTGCTGGTATTTGTCTTTTAAGCCTGCAAGCATAAGCTGAGCCGCTTGCTCTGTAGGCTCATCAACTTTAATAAGCTGAAAACGACGTTCTAATGCAGCATCACGTTCAAAGTATTTTTTATACTCGCTCCACGTTGTTGCAGCTACAGTTCTGAGCTCACCACGAGCAAGCGCCGGTTTTAATAAGTTTGCAGCGTCACTCATGCCTGCATCGCCACCAGCACCTATAAGCGTATGTGCTTCATCAATAAACATAATGATTGGCGTTGAGGAGTTTTTTACTTCATCAATCACGGCTTTTAAGCGGCGTTCAAATTCGCCTTTAACACCCGCTCCTGCTTGTAGTAACCCCATATCAAGCACTAAAAGGCGAACACCTTGTAGGTCTTGTGGTACTTGGCCATCAACAATGCGTTGTGCAAACCCTTCTACAACCGCAGTTTTACCAACACCTGGATCACCTACCAAAATAGGGTTGTTTTTTCTGCGGCGGCATAACACATCTACCATCATTCTAATTTCGTCATTACGGCCCAGTACAGGATCTATTTTTCCTTGTTCTGCTTTAGCCGTTAAATCTTCGCAATATTCATCCAGTGCAGCACTGTCGTTTGAGTTTTCTGATTTATTGGCTGATTGTGATTTAGCTGCAGGGTTTAAACGCTCAGACGATTGCTGACATATTTTGTCCAAGTTTTCGGCTAAAAAGCGTGAGTCAATTTTATCAAGCAGTGCTGGTAGCTGAAGCACTGGGCTGTAAGGTAACAATTCAGTTAAAGAGTCAACTAGAGCAGCACCCGTTATAAAATCACTCTTATGCTGAACATTTGCACTTAACCATGCGCGCTCTAGCCATTCATATAAACGACGCGAAAATGTAGGCTTACTTTGGTTACCCGCAGGCTGCCTATTTAAAAAGTCTAGTAACTCATGCCAAACAGCATCTTGATTAACATTAAAAAAATGAAAAATGTGCTCAAGATCACCATTACTGCCCTCTTCCATTAATTTAATAAGCAAATGCTCTGGAAGTACTTCAAAGTGACTGCGGCTACTGGCAAAACCTGCAGCTGATTCAAGTGCAGTAGCAGTATGGCCATTTAATTTATCTATAAGTTGTTTTATGCCTTTAGCATCCATTTTTTTATCCTTAATTCCTTAGTGTTTATACTGTTGATGGCTGTAGCTATGAGTTGTTGTATTTGCAGCTGCGGCCCCTAAATATGAATTATGTCCTAGTACTAACGATTGCTGACCAATGAGCTGCTCTGAAACAGCGTCATTTGCTACTTTTATTTGGCATACCCACTCAACATTGCTTGGTAAATGCGCACTAAGCAAAGCGGCCATTTTTATTCCTTCTTCACTCCTTGGTGAAAGGCTTATGGCGACATCGCTACTGACTGGCCCTATATCAATTGTTAAAACACTACCGCTAACCAACACCTGGGTTCCCAATACAGCAGAATTGCCCAATACCATTTGGTTTTCTTCGCCTATTGCGCTTGGGGTATCTACGTGTTGCCAATTGGCTCGTGTATCGTCAACTTTTAATGTGTCTATGTTTAAGCTGTGCTTAAGTAGTTGCGCTAAACCCGCTGCACTTGTTTGCTTTAAGCTTGCAATGCCACACTGAATTTTTTGATCTGTTTTACCTAATAAAATAGATTTAACTAAATCATCAAATTGATTCGCGCCTCTGCCTGCAATATTAATTTGAGACTTTTTCCAAGCCTGAAATAACTGACAATACAAAACATGATTAAAAATATCTAAAAACTGGCGTACTCGATCACCGCTTTGCTCATCACTTGCTGCTTGCTCTAACACGTAATGGGGCATGGGCGCGTCTATGCCATATAAACCCAAAAATGACGTCGATAAACTGAGTTTTCCTCTGCCTTCGTTTTCTAATACACATTCGCGAACATCGGTTGCAGGAAAACCCAGTTCTTTGTGTGATTTAAAAACAACACGGCTACTTATGCCATGATCGAGCTCTTGCGGCGCAGCCCAGTGTTTTTCTATTAGGCTCATTGCTTTAAATAAATTAAAGCGCCAGGGTTCAGCAATTAAGCCCTCAATCGCTGGGGGTAATTTAGACCAAACAGGATGTACGTAATTGCTTGACGAATTCATAGCTGGTAACTCTTACCCGGCTCAATATCCCAACACCACGACTTATAACTTGGAATTGCGTTAACTCGCGTTTGTACGCTTTCGTTTATAGGTGCGTACATCAAAAAGAACTCGTGCAGTACATTACAAAAGTGGTATAGGTCTGCGTCGCCAACAAACTTGCTTTCATCAATATCAATTAGTACGTCAACCCCTTTGATAAAAATGCCTCGCTTAATTTGGCTGATAGGCGTTGCTGATATTTTTAAAATACTTTCAATTCTTAATCGGTTTTCGGCCTTATTTGACCAATCAAATAATACAAGCAACCTTTTAAGTTCAGTTACCTGTGTAATTTGTGAAAACTTTACATTTAATAAGCTAATAAGCTGCCAGTGTTTTGGCTGACTTGGGCATGCTAAGTAGTTTGTTGGGCGAATAACATTTTTAACATCAACAATATTGGGCATATCTTTGCCCCCTTCATTTAAATCGCCTTCTTGTAATAATTGACGCGGCCAACCGGCATTAAACGCTGTTAAATCAATCGATAGCGTTTCTTTTTCGTCGTTTAAATTAAATGGTAGTTGTAAGTAATGCGTTGGTGCCGCAGCGCCTACATCTTTAGTTAGCACGGTAAATAGCTTTTTTTCGTCTTCAAATACACTTTGGTAGCGGGGGGTGTATTCGTGAGTTTGACCTGTTACCGAATTACGCCCTGCTACTTCGTCAACGGTATAGCTAAAAACATGGTCGGTGCGTGCTTGATCCGCGCTTATCATGTAGTCGGTTCTATTAGGTTCTATTTTTATTGGCTCTGCTGCTTGGCTAAACAAGTTAATAGCGGGTACGCAATTTATTAGTATATTTTCTTTACTTAATTGGTGTCCCGGAGGAAGCTTTTTATCCCCTCTGAATACAATTTCAAACCGGTCTATATGCTCAGGAAACTCTTCATTTTTTAAACCATCAAAACTTAAAAAGTAAAAACGATCTTTGGCATTAAAGTAATCAAGTAATAAAGCATACCCTGGGTGGCTTTTAGCCGCGCTAGGAAGTAATGCGCCGTCAATATCTAAATAACTGGCATTACACCCTTTTGCCTTAAGCTTTTTATTATATTCAAAGTGATTGGCACCAAAGTCGAGTTCGGCCTGTTTATTAGGTGTTTTTAATAATTGAAATAATGCGCTACATAAAGGTGTATCACCGCGCAAATAAAAATTAAGTGTAGATAAATCAAAGTTACTACGCTCACCTTGGCATACAAATTTGAGTCCAATTCTTAGCTCCGCACCCAAGTGCGACTCTTGATATTGCACATGCTCAACATCTAAAGGCACAACATCTAAACTGTGCGTGGTCGTAAATATAATTTTTTTGCCATCCGACTTAGCTGTTGGCGGGTTTAACTGCAACCCCTTATCAATAGTGTGCGTTTTTTGCATTGCTAATTTAGGAGAAAACTGCACCACCGTACTTGAAGGAAAATAACTTAACAAAATAGGACACAGCTGGCGCAACACCTGCTCAGATACCTCGGGCACAGATTCATCTAAGCGTTTTTGAGTATGCGCCGTTAAATAAGCAACCCCCTCTAATAAACGCTCAATATGCGGGTCTCTGTCTTTTAATGCATCAATATTAAGCATACCTGCGTGCTCAGGATAAAACTGAGCAAATTGCTTGCCAGCCTGAGTAAGTAAGCGCATTTGTGCATCAAAATATTGCTGCATTCATCAATCCTTTTGAACTACATTAGTTATTATTTTTTGCGTGCTGTATAACATCTGCTTTACCGCCCGACTCAAACCGCGTATTTAACTTAATACTTTGTCCACTGGTTAGAAAAGCTTGTATATCGAGCCTAATTACACAGTTGTCTTCTTTAATTTCGACCGGTGTTACATTTGCATAGCGAACGCGGGGTTCGTATTTTTCTATCAATTTTTTAACTTCAAACGCTAATGTGTGTTGCGAATAAGGAAGCCCTTCGTAAATATCTTCTACATCGGGTAAGCCATAGTCGGTTAAGTGCTTTAAAACGCCTCTGCGGGCATTTAAAAGCTCATTTAAATGCTTGCACACACTGGCTTGCTCATCAGTTTCAAAGCCCTGATGACCATTGCGAATAACGGGTTGAGTTAAAAAATCGAATAACGCCATATTTGGATCTCAATAAAAGGATATGCTTTCGCATATCCTTAATAAGTACTGACTAATTAACGACCTTCAGTCCAAGAGTCAGAGAACTCGATGTTGCCATCTAAGTAAGTCCAAGTAATGCGCTTGTAACGTAGGCAAACTGTTTCAAGGTGCGGGTAACGCTCCTTGTCTAAGTCTTTAACGTTGTGCATTGTTGGTGAGATTGAAGTGATTTTTACGTCTTCCAACTTGTGGCAGAAATATTCACGCTCAGTCCCTGTGTCATCAATACGGTACCATTTAAGCTCAAGTTGCTTAAGTGTTTGACCGTTTGAACACGCTTTGTACAAGTACGGTGTAGATGCATCAACCGCTTTTGTAATAACAAAAGGTTCATGCTTACGAGTACCTGTAAGTTCACCAGTATCATTATCCGTAGGGATACGAAGTTCATGATCAAAGTGTAGGATCTCAATTGAACCTTCACGTTCTGCAACTGTTACAGAACCTTTGATGTCATTACCTTGGTCATCCTTTAACCACATGTACGCTGGAATTGCCATTTCATTATTCTCCTTTTAGAATGAAGTGTTTCCTGTTAGTTGGCATTGGCATAAACATCACTGTTTATGCCCCCCAAAAAGCCCTCTGCTTCATGCCACTGGGGAATATGTCCCAAGTTGGGTGCAACCAACTTGGGGCAACTTTTCAGACCATTAGTCTATATTCTTTAAGTACACCAACCAGCTACTCACCAAATTGACGTATTTACACTATAAAGCCTGCGTTAAATGCGTTTCATCGGCGGCTTGGCAGTTCATTTTTCGCCAGGCATCTGCCCTACTAGCGCTAAACGAACGTCAATTCCTTCAACTTGGAAATGCGGCACAATATAGGTACTTACGCGGTAGTAACCCGGGTTACCCGGAATTTCTGACACGGTTACTTTTGCATCTTTTAACGGATGCGTTGCAATAAGTGACTCATCTGGGTTATTCATTTTAGTTACCAAAGCGCCTAGCCAATCATTTAGCTGCTGCTCTAGTTCATGACGCGGCTTACTCGAACCAATGTTTTCGCGCTGTAAAACTTTTAAGTAGTGCGCTATGCGCGACACTAAGAAAATATAAGGTAAACGCGAGTTAATGCGTGCATTTGCTGTTGCTTCACTGGTTTCAAGTACTTGTGGCTTTTGTGCACTGTTAGCAGAGAAGAAACATGCAAAATCTGAATTTTTATAGTAACTAAGTGGAATAAACCCTTGGTTAGCAAATTCAAGCTCTTTCGTTTCAGAAATAAGCACTTCGGTAGGTATTTTAGTTTCAGACCCTTTACCTGCTTCAAACGAGTGAAGAGGAAGGTTTTCAACTTTACCACCCGATTGCGGACCACGAATATTTACAGCCCAACCGTTGTCATGGAAGCTACGAATAATATTGGCAGCAAATGCAAACGTAGCATTACCCCATAAGTAGCGCTCATGATGCTGTGCATTAACATCTTCTTGGTAATTAAAGTTACGAAGAGGATTTGTTTCACCGTATGGTAAACGCAGTAAAAAGCGTGGGAATGCTAGGCCAATGTAGCGAGAGTCTTCTGATTCGCGGAAATTTTTCCAACGAAGAAACTCCGCACGCTCCATGTAAGAACCTAAATCTTGAATTTTTGATACTTCTTCAAGTGAATCTTTCAAGAAAAATTTAGGGCCAACGCTCCCCATAAATGGACAGTGAGCCGCCGCTGAAACACGCGATATTTCTTGTAGTAACGAAACATCTGGCGCAGAACAATCAAACTCAAAGTTAGATACCATGGTTGATACAGGCTCGCCACCCGGCGTGTCGTAGTCTGACGTGTATACGTGTTTGTATAACGCAGATTGTGTTGTATCTGGCGCTTCTTCAAAGTCGTCTCTTAATGTTTCTTTATCAACATCAAGCATTTCAATTTTAATATTTGCGTTATTAGGCGTGTGGTTAATTAAATAACGAAGTGAACGCCAAGCTGATTCCATTTTTTGAAAACTTGGGTTATGTAATATTTGGTCTAACTGCTGAGAGATAATTGTATCTACTTTTGCAATGTAATCATCTAAAAGCAGTTTATCTATGCGCGTTACTTCTTGATCGCTGCTACCGGCCATATCTAAAAATACGTTAATGGCTGCTGTTAAGCGCTCATTAGCACGTGTTTCAGCAAGGTTGCTGGCGTCTCTGAATGAGTCTAGTTTAATTTCATCTGCAACAGGTGAAATATCAACCATTCCACAAATGCTTTCGTAGGTAGATAAAGCAGCTTGCTCTGTCGTATGTGCAGCTACATTTAATTGTTCTTGCATTGACATGGTAACCTCCTTATTCCGTTACGGGTTGTTTTTCTTCTTCAGACGCAAGTGGTGCAATTTCGTCAAGTTTTGCTTTTAGTTCATCAAGTTCAGGCTGATTTTGTAATACACGCTCAAGCTCTTTACGCAGTGATGAGTTGTCTAATAAGTTAGATTTAAGATCACGTAGTAAGTTACGCATTGCCATCATTTTATTAAGTTCAGGCACCTGTGCTGCAACCGACTCAGGATCAAACGATTTAAAAGAATCAAACTCAAGGTTAACGTTAATTTCGCCGTCGCCTTTAATTTTGTTAGCAACCTGAAAGTTAGCTTTAGGCGCCATATCTTTAAGCACTTGCTCAATGTTATTTTTATTAATTGTTACTCGCTCGCGCTCAGAAAGTTCCTGGCTATTTTGACCATTTGAATAGTCACCAATCACTAACATTTTTAACGGTAATTCACTTTTTTGCGAAGCGCCGTCTGTATCAAGCTCTAACGAAATATTGATCCGAGCTCGTGGGATCTCTTTTTGAAATGTATCACTCATGTTTTTTCCTTTGCAGTTTGGTTATCTACCGTCTCAATTCCAATTAAACCTCGACATATTAGTCAGGCCCTTGTAACTAAACCCAACTTAATGCTTGTGCGGGATCAGTTACCATCATTTGCTGACTAATATGTTTAGCAGCTAAACTCATTTCATCTTCTGGCGTTTGTGACAAACTTGCATAACACTGCTTGGAGAATCGCCATACTTCCATGCAAAAACATTGTTGCCATTGCGCTAAATCGTGCGCGTTTATTTGTTCAAGTAATACATTTAATAAAGACAAAGCATGTTCATAGTGCTCAGCCTTTATTAATAACTTCGCCTTCAATAACTGTGCTTGCGCTTTATCAAAAGCATTTAAAATGGTTATTTCATCTACTTTTTTTAACGCACTCGACAATTGACCTTTTTCAACTTCCTCGACTAACTCAACGTATTGCTCATCAAATAAGTTACTTTGGGTACTGGTGGAGTCAGTATTGAATGAATTAGCAAGCTCTCTTATAAATTCTTTATTGACGGGTGAACATAGCGCACTGCTATCGTCGTATTGCAGTGATGTTAAAGCCGGAAACTGCTCGTTTAAATTAACAAGCTGTTGCTCTAACCAATGAACAAGGTGTCCTTTGTTTAGTTTTTTTAAAGCATTTAATGTAAGAATTTGCAGATTTAAATTAAATTGCATAGCACCTTCCATAAATAAGCCTTCAGCTAAATTTAAGGCTTGCTCTGGTTGGTCGCTCGCCAAGGCATTTTCAATAGGGGCGAATGCGGCTGCACGCGGAGCTGGGAGGCGTGTTTTACCATTTTCATTTGCAGGTAAAGATAATTTAGTCCACCGTGCTGCGCGTGATAATTTCACTACGCGTTCAATGTTATTTTGCTCTTTGTCAAAGTTTAATAACTGCCTTATAGCCGCTAAATATGCGGTATCTGATGCTATATCGTTAGTATTTACAGTAACTTGAGAACGCGCGGGTGCCGCATTTGTACTTGGCTCATCAGCCTTAGGCGCACTTTGCACAGCATTATTAACTGTCGTTTGTTCGAGCTCTTTTACTGGCTCAACTTTTTCAGGCTCAACAACGGGTACCGGATTGCGTTTTTCTTGCTCGTGAGCCCAATCGTTTAATGTTGATAATGGGCCTGACTCACTATCAAGCACAGCAACACATTGCTCGTTATATTGTTTTAATGCAGCAACAAGTTCAGGCCATTGCTCTGGGTTAGTATTGTGTCCTTGGGCAACACCTTTTAAACGCTCTTGCTGCTGCAAGAACCAGGTATTTACCGCACTTCGCATTCTTGCTTTTAGCGGGTGCACTTCGTCTGGAAAGGTGGTTAATAAACGATTAAACAATAAAAGCGTATGAGTGAGGCCGGTCACACCAAACTCACTGGTTGCCGCAAGTGCCAGATAACTCACAATACGCAGATCTTTACTTTGCGTATTAATAAGATCGGTTGCTTGAATAAACATCATTTTAAAGTCAACTTCACCCACTCCAGAGGAAGAGGCTTTTAATGCTTTAAATGTTTCTTCGTACTTTAAATCTTCACCACATTTGTTTCCTAAAAGTGGCGAACTCAAAGCCTCAAGCCATTCAATCCATGTGGTGTGCGTATGCGGTGCTTTTAAACTCATGATTTACACCAACGGCGAAGCGCGTCATATACACTTACATTATCCATATCAGCAAAATTAAGTGTTTGTGATGATGGTTGCTTTTCGACTTTTAGGTTACATAAATCAATAATATCGTTCGATTTTTTGTCGCACTCCCACACACTATTAAAGTACGAGGCTGGAATAGGCCTACAAAAAATAGTTAAGCTAGGAGATTGGTTTTCATCACCTAATTGATAAAAAACCAAGGTTGCCAATTATGATCTGCCACCATTGAGGCGACTAAGTGCAACCAAAAACCAGCTACTAATGCACTTTCGTGCGTAAAGCGAGGCATAGGTAAACGAATACCAAATTGGCTTCTTAAGCAGCCTCTATTGGCAATAGATTTTAAAACGATTGAAAGCTCTTCAATAAGAATTGCGCGTTTAGCAATATCATTTATTTCTAAATGATCCCAAAAAACACTCATCGGAATTGTTCTGAGTTTGTCTAACTCTTGAGTTAAATTTGGTTGCTGTTTAAGCGAATTAGCTACCAAGTTATAACCCTGAGCCTTTTGCTCCATCTCATTAATATTTGACGCATTTTTAATATTTTCATTCACACCCAATAGGTGTTCAATTACTTGGCTTGCAAATAAAAACAAAAAAGCAGGATGACGTTTATACGTTTCTAAACCGCTGTGCACAAATGAGCTAAATGGGTAAAAACGACCGCTGCTGTCAGTACTCGGTTGTAGCACCCCGAGTAAACCACCATCGTCTGCATTACCCGATATAAAAAACAACGATTTACATCCATTTAAATGATGAGTATCGCTTGCTTTTCGACCTCTATTTAAATGCGCAAACCCTTCTTGTAGCCAATGATCAAAAGAGACTGACTCACGCGATGAAATATTAAGCTTTACAAAATCTGGCCTAATGGGTGTCTTACCCATAAAACCAAATGCATGTTGCTTTACTAGGGTCGGTGTTTTCTTTTTAGTAAATAAATTAAACATTGGTCAGCCGCCTATTGCATCGTTCGCGACTGCGATTGAGCCAACGTTGGCGTTTGTGAGAACAAGTTGCTAGGAAGCGCAAACGACGTAAGCATGTACTTAGAAAATATACCGCTGTTGCGTCCTGATTTAAGAGAAAACTGCACCGTAAGCGGCTCTTCAGATTTATCTTTTAACTCCCATGTTGCTAAAAATTCAGTACCTTTAATCCATTTAACATTGGCTGAGTTAAGTACTTTTAATAACGCCCATGGGCCATCTTGTGCAATTGAGATTCTGCGCCCTTTATTATCAAGGCCATACAACACTGCTTTTTCTGCAGCACCGCGCCCTGGCCATGAAAAGTTACGCCACTCTTCTGGTTCATTTCGGTAACGGTATCCCTGCTCGCTAAAGCCTAAGTAAGTTTCACGAATACCTCTAACTGGCACAGGCATCATTTGGAATGTAAACCCTGCGCTATCCGCTCCATTTACAAATAACGAACGCGTTACTTTAGTTGCCTTAGTTAACCCATCTAATAATTGAGGGCTAAAACCAATGCCAACACCATTCCATTGTTTTTCTTCCCAAACACCACGGCGAACTTTCATAAACGGTTTAAGTTGCGTATTTATAAAACCCCATAAAATGCCCGTTTCAGCGTTTAAAAATTCTGAAACATCAGCAATTGCCGAATCAGGCCCCGTTAAATTAAACGGATATTTGCCAGCTAAACTGCTGTTATACATAGTGTAAACTTGGTTTTCCCACTCTTGATTTAACTGAGTCCGGGCTTTGGCCATAATCGTTGCAATACCCGCATGAAGCGGCGCTTTAAACAAGGCATCTAACGTTTCTTTAGTTTGCGGGTCAAGCGCGCGAGTTTGGCTTTCAATAATAATCCACGACGACTGCAATGCATTACTTTGACTATTACCAGAGAGTAGCTCTTGAGCAAAAATCATCGCTTGAGCGTCATCTTCATTGCTGGCGGCCATTGCCTTAATGTCAGAATGAATACTGCTTAACGAACTAATATATTGCCTTAAGTAGTCTGATGAGTTTTCTTGAGCGTTTGCCTGTGCAAAACGTCTTAAATCAGCAAAGCGGCTTTCAAGTTCTGGCGCTCTAACAGTACTGATCTGCGTAATTGTTGGTGTGTTTAGCGCTAATTTATTAGCAACATCTGACGCTGTTTTACCGATTGATGCTTGGCTTTTAAGTGGCGCATCTGCCGGCGTAATATTGTCACTCACTAATTTCATTAGGTCATTAAAGGGGCCGTCCATTGACGAAAGGCGCGCAAAATCAATACTGGCGTCATTTAAATCTCTAAAAGCTGGCATTTTCACGCTATCAAGAAACTCAAACCACGTGTTGCCATAATCTTTAAAGTAATAGGCGCGCATTGCTTTAGCTAGCGTTTCAGCTTGTGCTTCATCTACCACATTTTGGCCAGAGTCATTACTTGTTCCCATAACCCAATCGCCAGAAAACACTAAACGAGAAATACGCTTAATTTCTGGAAAAACATATTCTTCCCAGCCTAAATTTGTGTATACGTAAGGTATTTTGTATTTACTTTTGAACACATCACGATTTTTAGAAGCCATAAAGTTATTTAAAAGTAGTGGCTTTTTGCGCTCAGCAAAGCTTGTAATAACTTGTTGATATAGCGGGAACGCCTCAGGCTGGGTGTTTAGGTTTTCACGCGCTAACGCGATAGAGGTTTCGTTAGATTGCCAAAAAACAATGTTACCTGGTTGCTCAATATCATTGCCCATATTTTCTAAATACATGTCAACTAAACTACTTAGTTGAGTATAAATAGGTGCCTGCTCCTCGGCGTTTATGTCAATATTAAAGTGCTCTGCAATAAAGTTAAGTAACTGCTCCTTTGCAAATTCAGGTGACATATTTTCAGGGTTAGTACTCATCATTAAATGCATTTTTAACGCATCATAGTAGGCTTGGCGTATGGTCGCTTTTGCCTCATTTTCATCTTCTAACCACTGAGTTTCGTATTGCTTTATTTGAGTAAGTAAACGCTCTTCACCCGGGTAAGTAATAAGCTGATTCATTTGGTTAAATAAAACATTAGCTACACTACCAAGTGTTTCGTCGCCTTCATAAATGCCAAAAATAAAATACCAAGGTAGAGAATCTTCGTAACTGCGCAATTGACCATAATGATCGAACAATGCGAGCGTAGCTGCTAACTTTTGCTCATCTTTTGCTTTATTTACACTGGCTTCAACAACGGCTTTAACACGCGCTTCACCTTGATTTAGTAGCAACTGATTACTTGTGTAAGACGTAATTAATAAAGCCGTAATTGCTGCAATAGACGCTAACCCTGATGTAACGGTTAACCCTTTTAACCAACGCCCAACAAGACGTTTTTTTCTATTTCCACGAGTTAAATCTTGCAGTTTAAAAATAACATCGTTAAAAACACGGTTAATAAAGTAACTTTGCGTAATGCTTTCTTGTTTTTGCTCAACAATTACAGCGCCAAATTGGTCTCTGACTCCGTTGGTTATACGCTCTATTGGCGTTCCCTCTTGTGTGCCTGATGTAAAGTAAACACCTGCAAACCAAGGAACCTCTTGATACGGGTTAGATTTAAATAACAAGTTTACAAATTCTGTAAGCTTGGTGGACGCTGATTTAAATTGATTAGGAAAGTCTAAAATAAGTTGCTTACGATGTTCATTTCTTTCGCGTGCAACCTTACTTAAACGTTGTTCACATAGGCGTTCGTACAGGTCTTGCATGCGAACTTCAAACATTTCAGCCGGATCATTTTTTTGATCTTCACTAATATCAAGTAAATAGGCACCAAACACTTGTTCGCGTTCTTGTTCAGACAGGTCACTAAAGAAGGGTTCAAAACCACTAATTAAATCGGTTTTTGTGAAGGTAATATACACAGGAAAAATAACACCTAGCTGTGTAATTAACTCTTCAATACGCTCGCGTACAAGCTTCACATGTTGACGAATTTCTTCGCTATCTGACGTTAAAACATCTGCCACACTAATGGCGACCATCACACCATTAATAGGTAATTTAGGACGGTATTTTTTAAGTAAAGATAAAAAAGACAACCACTCTTTGTTTTCAGATTGCTCTGTGGTGTAACGACCTGCGGTGTCAATTAAAATGGCCTGATCTGAAAACCACCAATCACAATTACGAGTACCACCAAAGCCCTGAATATGCAGTTCGCTTGAGTTAGAATATGGAAAATGCAACCCTGAGTTTGCAAATAAAGTACTTTTACCCGCCGCAGAAGGGCCAATGATCATATACCAAGGTAATGCATATAATGCTGTGTTACCTCTGTAACCAGCTCCTAAATGAGACGCTTTTAAAGATCCCAATGCTTCTTGCATTTTATCTTTTATTTCATCAAGTTCAGCGCTAGAACCCGCATTATGACTAGCAAGCTCAGACGCTAATTTATCACCAGAACGTTTAGTCCATAACCAACGAATAAAAATAAATAGTATAAAAACAGCGGTAACGGCACCCATAGCAATAAGCTTTTTGTCAGTGGTGTCTAAACCCACCATACGACCGGCAAACCACACAATACTTAAAACGGCAATTAACCCAATTAACTGACCCGTTGCACGCGATGATACTAAGCCCAGTAAAAAATGGACTAAACCGCTTTTATTAACTCTTCCCTGCATTGTATTACCTATCGTGTTTCGTTGGTTTTGTTGAGCTGAGTCAGCACTTCAATTTGGTTATTTATTGTTTGTGTACTTTGGGTCGCTTGCTTACTGATAACGTAATGAAACCCAGCAAATAAAGAGGCAATCGATCCCAGACAAATTGATAAAATAACCCAATAAGGAATATTGCGGCCCACCTTCATTGCAAACCCTTCTGCAGGTACACCGTTTTCAGAAAGCTGAGCGCTGGGAGTGCCTTTTATGTCTTCAATTTGTGCTCTAACATCAACAATTAACGCTTTTAATTGCTCGATACCCTTAACTTTGTAAATACCTTCAAAACCAAGTTGCAAGCAAATATAGTAAACTTCTAATGCAGCGAGTTTTTGCTCTCCCCCTGTTCTTAACTTACTTAAGCGCTCAAAAAACTCTTCGCCTGCCCGGTTATTACCAAAAAATTCAAGCTGCAGAGGTCGCGACATCCAATCCATTCTAAAATGTGCACCCGAGCTCATTACAAACTCATCGCACATTGCTGTTAATGCAAATTTAACTTCTTGCATTAAACTGGTTGTCACTTGCTGCGAATAGCAATTACGTTCGTATTCGTCAAAGCTAGCTAATAAGCTTTCTCTAAATTCTTCTAGCTCAACAGTAGTAGACTGCTTAAGTTTTAAAGGAGTGAGCGCATTGATCACCGGAGAGATGCACGCGACTAAATCTTGTTCTTGTTGTTTTTCTTGCATAATTTCAACTCAACGTTAACTGCGTGCAACGGTCACAATTTCTATTTGTGCACTTTGTAATCCAAATGGCACAAATAAACTTAATGACTGTTCTTCAATAATTTGTTGCCAAATAAACCCATGTGATTCAAGCCTAAAGTATTCATAACCACTTTTTATAGCCAGCTTATTAGGAGGGCGCTGGCAATGTGTTAGCTGAACACCAGCCAATGCCGACGAAATCATAATATCGAGTTTTTCGCTTGCGCCTACTTTCACCTGTTCACTAAAGGTTTCAATCCATTTTGTGTCTTCTGATTCAAAATACACCGCGAGATAAAAGTCGTTATTTGTAAAGGTTGCAGAATCAATGGTTGCCACTTGGTAAATTGCATTTGATGTTTTTTCGAGTTTAAGCCCCACCATTTTCTTAGGTACTACACCCTCAAGTAAACGCGTTAACAACTCATCTAATTGGCCAAATACATTACTTAAATGCTTATGCTGGTAAGGAGGAACCTGATTAACTAAATCACTGTGCTCAAACATTGAAACTGAACTAATTAAATCAACCAATTCGCAATACAAGCGTTCAGGATGAACTAAAGAAAGGTTTTTAAGATGATCTAACCGCTTAGCCGACGGCGCCATGGCATTAAGCAATAAAAATGTGTTCATTTCATTTGGGCCAAAGTCGGTCACCGAGCCATAATTTTTTCGTCTGCTTAAAAGCACGTTTACTTTTGCATTAACCAAATTTGCCGTTCTATTTAATAATTCAGTTAAATAAGACGAAGCTGTTATATTTAATAAAGGCGGCACAAACTGCTTATTTAAAATAAATGATCCATCATCTGCGCGCGCTATTTTTAAACAGGCAACCGTATCAAAATAGGTTTTAACGTCAGAATCAGACAGCAGTATAAATTTAGGTTTCGCAATTAATACTTCGCGACTACGTGACGCATCGTGGTTATCTTCTAAATCAATATAATCTGCTTCGTAGGCGCTTAATTGGCCACTCGCTGCATAGCCCTCTATATTGCTTACTGTTTTATTTGCAGCAATAGCAATATAAATAACACTCTCTTCATGTGTATTATCAAGCTCCAGTTTTAGCTCTTCGTGCTGTTGGCGATCAAAATCTAATAAACGGCCATTTTCAAGCAGGAGTTTAAAGCTAATTACTTTTAAAATACCTCTGGCAAGAGACGACTCGTCAATAGAAAAATGCTCTAAGCCAAAAGCTAAAGGTGATGTAAGTGCATGGCGTACTATTTGACTCTGATCGTGGTAATCATCAAATAACTGAAAATGTTGCTGAGCCAGCAATACACCTTCAGCCCATACAGGCTTAGCGGGAGCTTTTAAGTTCATTACTCGGCCTTATCCACACCAGGTAGTTGCACTTCATTGTTAGTTACTAACACATCTAATGAGGTAGATAACTTAACCGGCCCATCAGCTAGCGGATAATATGCTTTCCAATTATCCCCGTTGCGGTCTCTAAATAATGCAACAATCGCTACAAACTTGGCATTTTCGGCCTGTTCAAACTTAATTTCAGACTTTTCTGAAGGGTGAATAGTGCGCTCTTCTAGTGTAATTAAACTATTTGCTAATACTGATTTATCAGACTTCCACAACTCTTCAAACGTGGCTGTTTTAAATGTTTGTATATCAGACAATTGATAAACTTTTAATACAACAGGTAAAGCCTCATCAAACTGGTTTAAGTTTAAATTATCTGTTGCCTTAACATCTAAACTTACGTTAGTACTCATACAGCCGGCTAAAATAAAACACAATGAAAAGCTCGTTATAACCTTTGTAATAAAGCGCATATTTACCTCATAATTATTTTTATTTAAATTAAAATTAGTTTCTGCACAGATTAGCTTCGTAAACTGGGCAAATTACTTTATTAAATCTATCGTTCGCACAATCAGACCACTTGTCACTTTTAAACAACCCTAAAAAACGTTTTGATTTACTTTTCTCTTGCGATTCAACTAATAAAGACTGAGTAACCACATCATCTATAGATGTAATTAATTTAGTATTTATTAAAGAAAGCTCTTTAATATAAATAGATACATCACCATTAATTAAAGTAACTTTTTCATTATCAATTGGGGGATTATTTAAAAAAAAGAAAAAATGCTCTATGGACTTTTCTGAAAAAACACGATGGGCAGGAATACCCACTTGATCAAGTAAGGAGGATACACTTGTAGTCATTGACCAAGCCAAAGAGTACAAGCTATTTATTTGATTTATAAACTCTTTTCTATTCATAACAAGCTCCTTGTCATCAATTTTATTTAACCTCGTAGTACAAGGTTAGCATTCTGTCCATTTAATAAACGCAATAATACAAACTCCAAACAGGCATTGTCAACCTATATAAACCCTAATAAATAACATTAATAAAAACTTAAAATAAATAGAATAAAAACTCTAAAAACAAAAACTAATCAACATTTTGCAACAATAAACAACAATCCCTATTTTTGAAACAATCCAGAAAATAGGGATAATAAAATACACATATATATTATTATTTTATTGATCAAAAGTTTTCAAACAGGTATGTTTAGCGGATATTTTTACTGAGCAAGGATTGCAACGTTGTGAGTAAGGCTAGTTTTTTTTTAAAGGTTAACGATAAAAACCTTAACGTTACACACCTACAAGGCCACGAAACACTTAATCAAGGTTTTTATTACTCAATAACCGTAGAGTCCTCAGAAAATCTCCAATCTGATAATTTATTAGCTAACGCCAATGTCATCTTTGTAAATAAAAAAAATCAATACCGACAACAAGCAGGACTAATTACATCTGTTACCAACTTAGGTGCATTTAATAAGGTTTATCGTTTTGCTATTACCGTGCAAGACAGGCTCTCAACATTAAAAAACACGGCCAATAGCAAAGTGTTTATATCAGTTAACATACAAGACGTACTAACACACTTAGCGTACAAGGCAGGCTATTCAGCAGGGCAAATTGTATTTAGAACAAGTTCAGCTTTACCTCAGGTAGCGCAATGTGTTCAAGCAATGGAAAGTGACTGGTCATTTTTTAATAGGCTCACATCTCAACATGGCCTTTTTTATTGGATTGAAAGCGATACAAACACCGAAACATTAATAATAAGTGACAGTAATTTAAATAGTCCCTACTTAAATACAGGTGTACTCGAGGTCAAAGCAACGGCTGGCATGAACGCACTTTACAACAATAGTTTTTTTGGATTTATGCACAGTGAAGTAAAACAAAGCATATCTAATAATGCAGCAATAAGTAATGCACATGGGCAATTTCAAAAAGTAGCCAGCAATAGCCAATCGTTTTTTGAGCCCGTAGCAGAAACACCTAGCCAAGCTGCATTACAAGCACAAAATTTTAGTAACGCATTAGGTACACATAACAAGGTAATTACCTTAACAGGTAACGTATCAGATGTATTTGCAGGATGCTCAATATCACTTGACGATCAAATGGGGTTTGCCAGCGGCGATTTGCTGTGTATAAAAGTAGAACACACGCTAAATCAAGCAAATGACGAAAGCAGCCATAACGGCGAAACGCATTATCATTGTGTTGCACAATTTATTGAGCGCGGTACGCCCTTTAAACCAATGCCTGTGGATCACACAGCTAAACCAATGGTTTTTGCAGCAAAAGTTGAATCATTAACGGGTAACGCATTTGTAGATGAACATGGCGAATATAGAACACGCACCGACTTTGATAAAACAGCACGGCCATTAACTCAGTCAAGCCCTGCATTAAAAAAATTGGCGCTATATGCATGTCAAAACCAACCTCAAGCCACTGGCTGGCACTTCCCACTGGTCGGTGGCTCAGAGGTACTTATTGGGTGTATTAATAACGACCCCAACAACGCATTTATAATGGGTTTTGCACTTAACGCTGATCAGCCAAGTGTAGTAACAGCAGCCAACCCAACACATAACCGCCTTTTAAGCGCAGCCCAAAACGAACTTTTATTTGACGACGAGCAAAACGAGCCTAAAGTCATTTTACAAACGCTCGCCAGTGAACATTACATAGAGCTCAACGCTAAACAATCTGGCCGACAGTTTATTGAATGGATAAGCCAACTCGGTACTATTAATTTACACGCTGGACGCGACCTATGCCTTGAAACCGAACAAAGTAATGTGCAATTTGTTATTAAAAACAATCAATTTATTGATGTAAAAAATAACATTGAGCAAACTACCAATAACAGCCACATAAATTATCAAAGCGCAGGTAATCAATCTTTTAGTAGTAAAAACACACGTGTTGAAAGCGATCAAGAGCTGTCTTTACTTGCTGGTCGCGCTATAAAAGTAAATATCCAAAGCGACATACTTCTTAAAACTGATAATAGCGATTTAAAGCTTAATGTGCCTAATGGCTCTACATTTTTACAAACCAATAACAGTATTGATATTACCGGCTCCGGCCAAGGCGATTTAATTATTCACAACGCAGGCGGCGAGATAAAACTCGACAGCCAAGGTAATGTTGATATTACTGCAACAAATGTACTCACACTCGATGGCACATTTATAACCTTTGATGGCCCGGTTGATTACGACATAGAAAGCCCACAAACCGCCAGCAGCCCAAGTGTTTCAAACCCTGCCAGTATTAGCCAAATCACTGCGTTTGATTTAAGTGACAATACGCTATCTGCAGGCTCACTCGCTCAGCTTGATCTTGAATATTTTTATAATGATGGCTCA
The DNA here is from genome assembly GCF_000241365.1 of Pseudoalteromonas sp. BSi20480. NCBI lineage: Bacteria > Pseudomonadati > Pseudomonadota > Gammaproteobacteria > Alteromonadales > Pseudoalteromonadaceae > Pseudoalteromonas > Pseudoalteromonas sp. BSi20480. The sequence goes on from NZ_BADX01000090.1 coordinate 34,599, forward strand.
CCCGTCGAGGGTGTTGACTATATCGTTATCGATAATGAGGGTGTTGAACACACCGGCTCACTGGCAAACGGTGCAGCCTCCTTAGCTAATTTACCGCAAGGTAAAAGTGATGTTTTGTTACGTGCAACCACACAAGCTGATGAGCAAAAACTCATTCAATTGCGCAAAGAATTCAATCAACACCTTACTTTCATGCTTGATGAAATTCGCAAACAAGCCGCGATTGGCGATGCTATTTTTGAGCAAGAGGACTTTTTTACCCAATGGATGATTGAAACCGGGGCACGCGCAACGGGCTTATATCAAGGCGCTAAATCCCTTGTAACGGGTATTGCTGATTTAATAGTACTTGGAATTGATGTTAATATCAGTGTGTATTCTGCTTGCTTTAGAATGATTGATGCCGTTGCAAGTGGTGATAAACAGGCTGTAAAACAAGAACTCGAAACCATCTTAGTCTTTAGCCAAAAAACAACCAGTGCATTGTCACAAGCCTTTGAGCTATTAATTGTATTAATGGACGATGAGGATATCCGCAATACACTCGCGCGCTTCCCCTATGATTATATTGAAGCCCATTCCTATGTTGAAAAACAGCGCATAACCGGCATTATGGCCTTTGAAGTTTTACTAGCAATATTAACAGGTGGGGTTGGTGTTGCCGCATCTGTAGCAAGTAAATCAAAACACCTTGCCAATGCGCACCGCTCACTAGTTAAAACGGCAGACATACTCAAACGAGAGCAACTTAACAAAACTATCTCGCATACCGTATCGCCTCAGCAACCTAAGTTAATTGAGCGCATTGACAAGCCCGATGTGACATTACAGCCGGGTATCAATCGAGGCGTAACAACACAGGTGTCAGCAAGAGCACATGCTGACTACTTATTACAAAATCTGCCTGATGATATCCGTGGCAACTACCGCGCATACACCAACGCAGACGGCAAAGTTATCATACAGCGCTTAGATGGTACTAAACCACCGAAACTGCGTTATGAAAATGGCGCGTTAGTTACTGTATCTGACCAAATCGATGTGTTTAATACCTTGTCACAAAAACTAAAAATTAAACACAGCAACCTAGACTCAGCCGCAAGAAAACGTTTAAAAACACTTGAAACAGCGCGAAACAACGCGGTTGCACAACGTGATGCTGCCCTATTAGCTGGAAACGCTAAAGCATTAAAAGATGCACAAAAAGCCATGCGACTGGCCAGTGAAGACTTAGGTGAAGAAGCCGCCCGCATTTATGTACAACAAAACTACCCTAACGCCAAACCGTTAAACACAAAATTACCCGGTAACGGCAAACAAGGTGAGTTTGACCAAGTGTATATTACCGAAGATGGTAAAATCCTTATCATGGAAGGTAAAGGCGGTAATGCAACATGGGGTAGCAGAATGGCTGGAGAGGAGCGTGCCCAGCAAGGTTCCGCCAAGTACATGAATTCAGTGATTGATAATTACACAACTAAACTAGATACACTCACAAAAGACCCTCGCTATGGTAAAGTCGGCGAAGAAGCCTTTACTAAGCAGGTTGAGGGCATCCAAGACATGTTAGATTCACTAGAAGACGCTAAACTAGATGGAACACTAGAATATATTGGCATACAGCAAAAAGCCAACGACGCTGGGCTAATTGACGTTATTGATGTGTCTATTTTTGATATTGGATTTTAAGGAGATTTTTTAGATGATTAAAAGCCATTACAGCTTTGCAAAAGTAAGTTATGAACACATGTGTGAGCGATACAAAAAACACGAAGAAAAAAACGTCCCCCGTATCCAAAAGAATCCAAGCTTAGGGTTGCAAACTCAATTTAAACGAAATTTAATTGAATCATTCCCGATGGAAGCCATTGAAAACCCCAATGGGTATCATGCTTGGTTATACCTACTACGCGCATCACAATTAGGCCACGGTATTTTCCAGAGTAACGCTAATGATGGTCAAGCCTTTCCATTTTTTTATGATGATGAGTACCTAGAGGTGGTTGGCAAGAAAAACCCTGAAAATGCAGAGCATCCTGTTTGGCTACTTGCTTTATATGCCGCGATTATCGTACGCAATCAAGAGGCCATTGATTTTTTAACCACCATCGACAATGAGGTGTTTGTAAACTCTAATTACGGCAATCAACTCAAACCGTTTGATTACGCCTTAGCTGATTTACTCAAAGGGTTATTCAACCCAGACGCCGACTTAGCACACCTCCTTGAGCAAGCGTATGTCACCTCAAATCCTGGTGATTACCCAATTGATGAAGCGTATTTATATGCCAGCCGCCTAAAGTGGCCGTTAGTATCTATTATCGAAGCCATCTTCACCGAAGACGGTGAGCAAGCCTACAATAGCGCCATGGAAAAGGCTTTATTACTGCACAAAGAATATTACAGTGATGAAGAGCGTTCAGGCAGCCGAAGTGGAGGTTTAGCAATCCCCCTTATCGCAATGGCCGTTATCGCTAAAGAAGTCAAAGGTTATCAACTTACTATTAAAAATGAGTACATTCCTGATTGGTTAATCAATGTTAACCCACCAAAACCAGAATAAACGAACGTATTAATAATTACCCGCTCTTTAACAACATGGATGTTGTGAGGCTAGGCGCTAAAAATAAGCGCCTAGCCTTTCAAGTAATGACTACTTTTTATGGTTAACACCCTCATTTACTTCTCATTTTTTCTCTTTGTGCAAAAAAATATTTTAAGTGAATGATTCACAAAGAGGTTAAGAGGCGCTGCGCTTTAAGAGTAAAGGTATAATTAGGTGTCTAGCAAACTATGGAAAGTCCATTTGGCGCTAATAGTGAATTTACAGACGATGGAATGACTAAAATTCGCCATGAGGTAAATGATCATGGGGTAGTCGAAACATTAACGCTTGAAAATGATCCTCCAACAATTTCCGAGATGGAGAATGTTCTGAGCATCCTATTACCACCAATTAAAGGTTAATTAAATGAATAAATATATAGCTCCTCCTTTAGGGCTTATTGATCACAATAACTTGAAGGATAACGAAGGAAAGCTTTTAACTATTAACTATGAAATGTTCCCAGATGAAAACACGATGCTCTTTAAAAAAGAAGCGTATTTAATCGTGTCTACTGATTATTATTCAAAAATAAAAAAAGTAAGACGATTCACACAATCTGAACTTCCACTTAGATCATTACCTTGGATAGTAGACCAAATAGAGAATGGATTTTTCAAAAGAAAGGACGAAGGTGGTTTTTCAAACTTTAAACGCAGTACAACTGCAGAGTTTGAGGGAGAAACTATTGGAGTTAATGCCATGATGCATTGCTGCGCTGAAAACGTACCTGGATTAAATATTTGGAATAGTAACCGCAAGGACTATATAGCAAGTATAACACCACAGGAGTGGGATATACCCTTATATATGTTAAAAGATGGTTTACTTGCTGAATTAAAGGCAATTGCCAAAAAATACGAAAACGGCACTTTATAAACTTTACCGCTAAGGAAAGCACATGCAACCAAATATTAAAAACATCCCGCAACACCTAGGTCAATACCTTTATCAACTAATAAAAGAGCCATGGCTTAAAGCACACCTTATTTTAGATTGCGAAAACAATAATATACTTGAGTGCAAAGCCCACTTTATAAAAGCAGGTGACGATACACAGCATTCAATTACAGTATCTGAAAATATAACTAAGTTATTTAAAACATTATTTGACCACGCCATTAAAAATGAGGCTGAAAATTGGCAACGCGCTATTTTTACTATCACTCGTCAAGGTCAGTTTAACTTAAACTTTGAGCGCGATAATAATGATGAAGAAGTAATCGCTGCTGTTGAAATACATCAATAAATAAGACAAATCACAATCAAACTTCACCACCCTTTTTAGAGATATTTATGACTACTTTAACTAAGCAACTTATATTTATAGCGCTTGCCTTAACGCTAGCGGGGTGCGACAAAGTGACTGTGAGCACCGTAACTTCATTATTAGCGCCCGCAGAAAAAATACAAGTGGCCTCTCCTGAAGGAAGTGATTTTCAAGTTAATGGCTGTAATTTAACCTATAAAGGACAATCACTTATTTTTGATGCCAGCATTGATGAATGGGTTAAAATACTTGGCCCATACGACAGAGTCACTCACTTAGCAAACGATGTGTATTATTGGGATGAAATTGGTATTGGTCTCTATTCTAAAACCAATAAGCACACAGCTCAAACATTGACCTTTGAGTTTAATGAAACCATTGCTTTTAGTGAAGATAATATTAGAGCCACACATGGTGAACGCCTACGCAAAACAAAAAGAGAAGCGAATGAATCTCGCTCTAAAACGCCATTTACTCAAACGCTTTGGGTTAATGGGGCTGCAATTAAAGGCAACTGGGATATGAGTAAAGTAAATAATCAATTGTATGCATTTAATCCAAAAAATCCCCATTATTTTGGTGAGGCGTATATGCCCACTATTTTTGGTTCACGTTTTGCGTGCGATAAAGAGGCCCCACCCTATTTTAACGAGGGTGAAATTGGCATTAGGGTAGATGTAAACCCACAAAATAAAAATGAAATAAAAGTGCTCAGCTTAGGCGTCACCCTCTTTTCTGAGGAATACCTAAAAGAAAGAAAAGCCACACCGTCTTTTTCTTCTCGTTATTTCGAAAGTGTCGCTGAGCGAGTCGTTGCTCAATAACTAAACGCTAAGGAAAGCACATGCAACCAGATATTAAAAACATCCCGCAACACCTCGGTCAGTACCTTTATCAACAAATAAAAGAGCCATGGCTTAAAGCACACCTTATTTTAGATTGCGAAAACAATAATATACTTGAGTGTAAAGCCCACTTTATAAAAGCAGATGACGATACACAGCATTCAATTACAATATCTGAAAATATAACTAAGTTATTTAAAACATTATTTGACCACGCCATTAAAAATGAGACTGAAAATTGGCAACGCGCTATTTTTACTATCACTCGTCAAGGTCAGTTTAACTTAAACTTTGAGCGCGATAATAATGATGAGTCTCTACTAATAATTTAATTGCGGATCGTTTGTATATTTTTTATGTTTAATTTTGATTAATTAACAACAATAATTGAACCTAGGCTGGATACATATTAAACTGTAGGCCGATTTGTTATTTAAACAAACGAAAGTCAAGGAAGACGAGCGAGTACCCCCCTTTTGTTGATAGTCCTCCATGATATTTCGTGAAATTGAACACTACTAAATGATTTTATGGAGTACCTATGAAAAAGTTAAGCGCACTGGCACTATTGTTAATTTTAACTGGTTGTTCAACCACCTCTCCTGTTCAAGAAACTGAGCAAGTGTCAGTAAAGCCTGTTAATGAGGTAGTTGAGGAAAACGCACCAATTTCGTTAACCGTTATTACCAACCCTGCTGATGCACGCGTGCGCATTATGAATATTGCCCCTGTTTACCAAGACGCCATGGAATTAAAAGAAGGTAAGTACGATATAGAAGTTACCAAAGCAGGTTACCTTACCTACAGAAAGTGGGTTGTTGTTGATAAAAAAACAATTTTAACTGTAGAGTTAGATGAAATAGCCGCGGACCAAAGCGCCAATTAATACCAGTTATTATCGATTTACGCTTAATGCCTTTAACTATAAAGATAAAAGGCATTGAGCGCATAAAAATATAAACCCACCTACCAGTAAAACTACATTTAATAAAATGCACACCCAAAGTACCGTTATAAAACGCTTTTTTTGTGATTTATGACGCAATAATTGCTGAGCAATTAACGCCCCTGGCCAGCCTCCACATAGTGCTAATAAATGAAGAGTTCGCTCGCTCGTACGGGTTACTTTTTTATTTACCGACTGCTTAGCTTTGTGTTTATCCCACGCATACATAATAAATGTTATGGCACTAATAGCAGTTATATAAGTAGGCGCGAAAATAGTTACGCCCCACTGAAAATGTACAAACCATACTACAGATATAAAAAATAAGGATAGAATTATTAAGGTTTTCTTTATCAAGTAATTATCGCCTATACTGGTCTGTATCAATTCAAATAATAAGAGAATAATTATGACATATTTTAAAGTGCTATTTTTTACTTTGTGCTTTTTAGCTTTTACAACTCACGCAAAAGAACAACCACTTAAACTTGATAAACACCTTAGTGTATTTCAGCCTTATTTAGGCTCGTGGCAAGCTGATTTTGATGTTGCACCAGGCACTAAACCAGTTCAAGACGTAGGCTTATGGGAGCGTGCGCTTAATGGTAAGGCAATAAGAACAAAGCACTCTATTAATGAGGGTGAATATGGTGGCGAGTCGATGATTTTTTACGATAGCAAAAAAGACTCATTGGTTTTTTATTATTTTACAACAGCCGGTTTTTATACAAAAGGCACTATAAAAGTACTCAGCCCTACGCAGTTTGTTGCTTACGAAGAGGTTACAGGTAGTAAAGAAGGCATTACTAAAGTGAAGTCGACCAGCGATTTAAAAGATGGGAAATTGGTTGTGTCTACCTCCTATTTAAAAAAAGGTGAATGGACCAAACCAGAGTCACGCATTTATACGCGTAGCAATCAAGCCGTAAAATTCAAATAGCTCCCGGTGCTTACGGACAAAAAAAGGCAGTCTTTCGCTGTCCTTTTTTGTTAATTATAACGCGATTATTTTGCGAATTTTTTAAATGGTTCGTCCACTGGCGTATTTGCTAGGTGGTTAGTGTAGTTGCTCATTACCTTTTGCGATATACCTACAATAATCTCTAGTAGTTGCTGTTGACCGTAACCCACTGCAAAAAACTTTTCTATTTGCTCGTCACTAATTACGCCACGTTCACGCGTCATAGCCAATGTTGTTTCACGTAATGTTTCGAGTTTTGCATCTGCAAGCGGTGTTTTATTCACTAAAGCATCAACAATACCTTGGTCAACTTTCATTGACGCTGCAATGGCACTGTGTGCTGGTACACAGTAATGACAGTCATGTTCAACGTTAATTGATTGCCATACCACTGTTAACTCTTCTGCGTTAAATGAAGTGTTTTGAAATAATTCGTGAAGTACTTGGTAACCTTTTAATAGCGTTGGTGCTTCAGCCATTACTGCGTGTAAATTAGGTAACATGCCAAATGCAGCAACTGAATCGGCTAATAAAGGTTTTGACTCTTCAGGTGCATTTTCTGCTGTATATAAAGTAAATTCTGCCATTGTTAGCTCCAAAAATAAGTTGTTTAAGTAACGTCGAAGCACATACTATTTGATTTTGAGCGACTGCTCAAGTTAAAATTGAGCAAATGTTCAAATTAATTGAGAAACAGCATGGTCAACAAAGTTAAATTTGAGCGCGAGACTGTTGTCCGCCTTGCCAGTCAGCTATTTTGGGAAAAGGGATTTAATGCCACTTCGACCCGCGATCTACAGGACGCAATTAATATGCGCCCAGGTAGTATCTATTCTGCGTTTGGCTCAAAGGAAGGGTTGTATATTGAGTCTTTAAAAAATTACACCATGCAAATAGAAGATCAAATAAAAACGTGTTTATTGGCTTCGCCTACTATTATTGGTGGTTTACAAACGTTTGTTGAAAACGTCATCATTAAAAGATAAAAAAAATGCCCCGAGCGCTATTTGTATGCTAGTAAAAGCAAATTGTGAGTTTGCCGATGAAGACAGCTGTTTGTATTCATTAAGCCTTGATTTATCAGACAAATTTGAAGATTATTTAAGCGATTTATTTGCACAAGCCATTGCGCGTGAAGAGCTAAAAGGCGAGGTTAGCCCAAAAGAATATGCTCGCTTTTTTAAAGTGCAATTTACAGGGCTACGCGGCTACTTTAACCGCCCGGGTGTTGAAGAGCTTGCACAACCTATGATCGATCAAATGTTTAAAATTATGAGAGCGCTCTAAGCTAAACAACTCAATGAATGACAAAAAACGGCGGTAATACAATTACCGCCGTTTTTTATTTTTAGGAATGATGTACCCGTTAAGTTTTTAACTTATTGAGTTCGCTATCTTGTTGAGCAACTAGCTTATTAAGGACTTCGCTACTATCGCCTGCCTGCGAAGATAAACCAGACAACTGAGATGCCGCATCAGAAATAAGCGTTAAATTACGATTTATTTCTTCTGTTACTAAGCTTTGCTCTTCAGCCGCTGTTGCAATATGCGTTATTTGATTGGTTATTTCATCCACTTTTACAACCACACTGTGCAACGCGTCAAAGGCGACAGAGGTTTCGTCAACCGCATTTTGTGCTCTTACAACGCCTTTTTCTATTACGGTGGAAGCATTACCAACTTCATGCAGTAGGCTGTCTATTAGGTTGCTAATGTCATCAGTAGATGAACGGGTTTTAGAGGCAAGTGCTCGTACTTCATCAGCAACAACTGCAAAACCTCGGCCGTGTTCGCCAGCCCTTGCTGCCTCAATGGCTGCATTGAGTGCCAGTAAATTAGTTTGCTCTGAGATGGTTCTGATCACATCTAAAATTTGCGTTATGTCTTTACTACGCGTCGCTACTTTTTCAACGGCTTGGTTTGCCTCTTTTATTTCTTCAGACATGGTTTTTACTTGCGTCATAGCCGACGACAAGCTCGACTCACTGCTTACCACTAAGCCGTTTATTTCGTCAGCTTGCTGCGCTGACTGTTCTGAAGCTCTTGCTACCTCAAGCGCTGTTGCGCTCATTTCGTTCATAGCGGTAACAACGCTTTCTATTTCTTTAAACTGCGCCTGCACATTATGTTTTGTGTCGATGGCTATATGCTGAGCAATTTCGCCTTGTTGCTTAGTCTGATCTGATACGGCTTTAAGCTCAGCAATTAGGACGCGTAATTTAGTTAAAAAGCGGTTAAAGCCACCAGCCAGTGCAATTAGTTCGGCATGGCTGTCTACATGTAAGGTGTGTGTTAAGTCGCCTTCTGAACTGGCTAGGTTATCAACGCGTTCTTGTATTTGTTCAAGTGGGGCTATAACACCTGCTACAACAAATTTCATAACTACAAAAGCAACACCCGCAATAATTAAGCCGGTTACTAAAATAATAGTGCCCAATGCTGCTGCGGTACTTTGCATATTTTCACTCAAAGCCTGTGGGCCAGCCAGAGCTAAATTTGCAGGTACTTCAATAATGAGCGACCACTGAGTGTCTGCAAGCTTTATATTTATGGGGTAATTAACCAGGTAAGTGTCATCCGCTTTTAAAAGATTATTTTCACCTCGTACCTTTTCAACTTTACTGGTAATAGTAGATGACATTGCTTCTTTGTAAGGCCGGCCAAGCTTGGTTTTGTAGTGGCTACTGCCTACGATTAAACCAAAATCACTTAATAAGGTAACCTTAGCTTGACCGTTATACAGCTCTTTTGAAAGCTGCTCTGTTAACTCCTGAAAAACCGGCAACGTTAAATCAACGCCAGATATACCAACAAACCGGCCGTCTCTGACAATAGGAACCGTAAGAGACGTCATCATTTCTGAGTTGCCTGGCGTAATTTCGTATAAGTAAGGTTCCATAATACACGGCTTTACGTTGTCTTTAGCACACAAATACCATTCAGACTCTCGCAGGCCAAATTCATTAAGCTTAGTGAAATATTTTTCGGCAGGGTCGTCTACAACTTGCTGCTCGACCACGCCTTCTTTACTGCGAGTAAAATAAATTTCGAGTGTACCAGCACCGTCAACAGAGTGACTGTAACCGTTTGTAAATTGAGTATCTTTTGAATCATACCCATTTACTTCAAACTGGGAATAGATAGAAGAAAGCGACTCATTATTATTTAATATGGATTTATTAAGATTAACAACGGATTCGCGGCTAAGTGCGTCATTACCCGCCGTGCCACTTAATATGGCAGCTAGTGAAAAAGGGACACGGTATGCTTCGTTAATAAACCCTGCAATTCTTTCACCGTATACAGCCGCGTTTGCACTTAGTTTTTCTTCAACTTCTGCCACTATATATTTTTCTGACTGGCTTGATAGCTCATCGTTACTCGACGACAGCTCCCACCACAGAATGCTCGATAGCAGTAACACGGTTATAAATATGCTACCTACTGTAAGCCATAATAGTTTTTTTGCTAACGATATTTCTCGCATTGACCTGCCCTTTGTTTAAACTACAAGTACAGTTTAGACGATTTTACTAATCAAGCTATCGATAACCGCGAACAAAATTTAATTTAATACAATACGTTGAGTTTTAACGCTTAGCCAAAATAGCTGTGATTATTGAGGCACCTATGAGTAAAGCAACGCTCACCCATAAACATGCTACAAAACCATAAACCTGAAACACCCACCCCGAAAGCACCGTACCCAGTAAACGCCCCATTGCATTGGCCATATAATAAAAGCCAACATCAAGCGATACACCATCGCTTTTAGCAAAGCTGACAATTAAGTAACTATGCACAGATGAGTTAACGGCAAATACACCGCCAAATATAAGTAAACCTATAATCAAGGTGGCGTGCACAGCCACATCAAATTGCATAAGTAGTGCTAATAGTGCTGTTACACCACTTAGCAGCAATACCCATAAATACGCATGTTTAACAGTATCAACGTTTGAATTGCTGGTGCCTGTAATACGCGGCGCTTGCGATTGCACACCACCGTAGCCAATTACCCAAAGTGCCATAAAGCCACTTACCCACCAAAAGTTCCAGTTAAATTGCTGGGCTAAATAAATAGGTAAAGCCACTACAAACCATACATCACGCGCGGCAAACAAGCATAGTCGTGCTGCACTTAATAAATTTATTGCACGGGATTTAGAAAAAAGCTCTTTAAACTTGGGCTTATTTTTAGCTTTACCCATGTCGCCTTTTAAAAATACAACGCTAATAATCCACGCAATAGTGAGTAATAAAATTAGGGCTTTTAAAGCACCTACAAAACCCAGTACCGTAAGGAGTAAACCACCTAAAAAGAAGCCCACCCCTTTTAACGCATTTTTAGAGCCCGTTAAAATAGCCACCCACTTGTAAAGCTGCCCTTGGCCGCTTTCTCCCTCGGGCACTAAGTGTTTAATGGCGCTTTTGGCGCTCATTTTATTTAAATCTTTTGCTATGCCGCTAAGCGCTTGCGCCGTCATAACATAAGCCACTGTAAGCCATTCACTTGGCGCGCATAACATGGCAAGCGCCATTATTTGCAGCGCCAAGCCAAAGTTCATGGTTTTATTAAGGCCTAAATGAGCCCCTAGCCAACCGCCCACTAAATTGGTGATCACACCAAAAATTTCGTAAAACAAAAACAGCATGGCAATGGCCAGTGCACCATACCCTAACTGATGAAAATGCAGCACCACCAGCATGCGTAGTGCGCCATCGGTTAAGGTAAATGCCCAGTAATTACCGGTAATTATTAAATACTGTTTTATTGCTGTAGGTAAATTAGCAAGTTGCTCAAACATGGTTAAAGCCCTTTAAACCTTATAAATGGTTAAACCACGTCACTTTTAGCAACTTTAAGCATAAGCTCGGCGGTACGATTAGCGTAGCCCCATTCGTTATCGTACCAAGCGTATAATTTAAGCTGGGTGTTATTAATAACCATGGTAGAAAGCGCATCAATAATGCTACTGCGTGGATCGGTTTTGTAATCAATCGATACCAGCGGTTTTTCTTCGTAACCTAATACACCTGCAAGCTCGTTTTTAGACGCCTGAGCAAACCATTCATTCACCTCTGTTGCAGTAACTCCACGCTCAAGCTCAAATACACAGTCGGTAATAGATGCGTTAGTTAAAGGTACGCGCACGGCATGGCCATTTAACTTACCTTTTAGCTCAGGGAATATATGCGTAATGGCTGTTGCACTACCGGTTGTGGTGGGTATTAAACTTGACCCGCACGAACGAGCTCGGCGTAAGTCTTTATGTGGCGCATCAATAATAGTTTGAGTATTGGTAATATCGTGAATAGTGGTCATTGAGCCGTGCTTAATGCCTACTTTTTCTTGTAGTACTTTTACAATAGGCGCTAAACAGTTAGTCGTACACGAAGCCGCAGTCACAATTTTATGCTCATTTGGGTTATATAAATCATCGTTAACACCCATAACCACATTTAAAATGCCGTCTTCTTTTACCGGAGCGGTTACCACAACGCGCTTAACACCTTGTGCTAAATATTGATTTAACAGCTCAGTGGTTTTCATTTTACCGCTGGCTTCTATCACTACATCGCAATCAGACCAATCGGTATCGCTAATGGTTTTGTTATTGGTAACTGCAATAGTGTGTTTACCCACACTAAAGCTATTCTCGTTTGCTGTAACGCTGTGCGCTAAACGCCCGTGCACTGAGTCAAACTCTAATAAATGGGCATGTGTTTTAGCATCGCCCGCTACATCGTTTACTTTAATAAATTCTACTTCTGGCCACTCTAGTGCTGCGCGCAGTGTTAAACGTCCCATACGGCCAAAGCCGTTAATACCTACTTTAATTGTCATAATAAATACCTTTAGTAAAGTTATATCAATTTGCTTAATTAACAGCAGCTTGCTGCACGCTCAGGGCGATTACCCATTGCATTGAGTCGATTTAAATCGTCGTTATAAAACGCAGAATTTTCGTTTTTGGTTTGTGCTATTACGCTAAGAGCCCACTCCGGCAAGGCTTTATTAATGCTGTAATACACCCATTGATTTTGCTTACGGTCGCTCAATAAGCCACATTGCCTAAGCTGCGCTAAATGGCGCGACACTTTAGGTTGGCTAAGTTCCAGCGCAGCAACAAGCTCACACACACACAGCTCTTGCTCATGGCTAATTAATAACATGGCTTTTAAGCGTGTATCGTCGGCTAAGCATTTGTAAAATTGTAGTGGGTTGAGTTGTTCCATAGCATCCTCGTTTAGTTAGTGTGCATACAATAAAACAAAATGAGAATATATGAAATAGTGAATATACTATTTTTCGTATGTTTATTTAAAAGCCCACTTCAATTAATGTGATTTCTAGTAAATTGCAGCGCACAAAAAAGCCCCGTGGCAAACCACTGGGCTTTTGTAGCGTTTTAGTATGGGCATACTTGGTGTGCTTTCTCGCTGCTGCCATTTAAAGCCTTATGCTAACAAAGTATTTACGCAGGTCTGTGCAATAAAAAGATGCCCTACGCTTTGCTCTACTTCACAAGCAAAGTCTAAATCAATAAGCAGATACGTTATACATTGTGCCTGCACAGTAGCTATTGAGGTAATTACCACTAAGTTGCAAAAGAAAGCGCAAGATGATCAAGTAATGCTCGTATTCTTGCCGGTAAGTGGCGGTTTGAAGCATACACTGCATTTAGCTCCAATATGCTTGCTTCGTAAGGTTCGAACAGTAACTGCAATGAGCCGTCTTTTACGTAAGGCTCTGTCACGTATTGTGGGCCCATGCCTATTCCTAGCCCTTGGGAAGCCATCTGGGTTACTGCTCTGGGGGAGTTAGAAGCAAAATCGCCGCTAACATTAACGGTGAACGTATTGCCATCTTCCTTGAACTTCCAGTTTTCAGGGTCGTTTTGAGAAGTTTGCAATAAACAATTGTGTGTCGCCAGCGCACGGGGATGCCTTGGTTTGCCATTGCGCTTTAAATACTCAGGAGAGGCAAAAAAAACAATACGCATATCCATCAATTTTTTTGCGATCAGCGTTGAATCTTTCAACGGTCCGAACCTCACAGCAACATCCACACCTTCATCGATAATAGCCACATACTGATCAGACAGGTTCAACTCAACATTAATTTTCGGATGCTTGGCTAAAAATGGGGCCAGTGCATCAACTAATTTAGTACTGCCAAATGCGGTAGGTGCGGTTAAGCGAACCGTGCCAGACAGATCAGACTGCCGATGCTGAATGACATCTTCTAGCTCTTCAAATTGTTCGAGCAAAGGAACGCATCGCACAAAATACGCCTGCCCAGTTTCGGTCAACGTAACACTGCGCGTAGTACGGTGAAATAATAAAGCACCGTGTTTTTGCTCCAGCTGAGCAATGTATTTACTCGCCAGTTTAGTGCTTATGCCTAGTTGCTTGGCACCACCAGTGAAAGATTTTTGCTTAGCCACCGCAATAAACGTGCGCATGCCGTCAAGTGTATCCATAAGAACTCCCTATATTGCTCCGTGTAATGCTTCGCCCTATTCATGAACATTCTGTACATAGTGATTCTATAAATCAACATATTGTTCATAAGAAACGCAACGCCTAATATTTACCCATGCCACAACAGGTCAGTGGCTAACAGTAAAAGTCATCAGTTAACGATTAAATAAGGTAAATATCATGTCAAACGCCATTAAAATTCACGGTTTTCCATTACCCGGCCATGCCCACCGAGTAGAGTTATTTGCAAGTGTTGCAGGCATAGCCCATGAAGTTATTTATGTAGACTTACCCGCGGGGGAGCATAAACAAGCCCCCTTTTTGGCTCTCAATCCATTGGGCGTAGTACCAGTAATTGAGGATTCTGACGTGGTAATCCACGATTCAATATCAATCTTGATTTACTTGGCACGCAAATACGCCCCTTCATATATTCCGCAAGATCTTGCCAACGAAGCTGAGATGCATCGTTTCCTTGCCATGTCTGCAGGAGAGATATCCTACGGCCCTGGTGCAGCGAGGTTAATTAATGTTTTCAACTCGCCGGTTGACCCTGTTTTCGCTAAAGAAACAGCAGCAAAAGCCCTAACAAAACTGGAACAGCAACTCAATGGCAATGACTTCTTGGTGGCTAATAAAGTGAGCTTGGCTGATTTTGCGATATACAGCTATGTCGCCCACGCTCCCGAGGGGGATGTATCTCTTGACCCATATCCAAATATACGTCGCTGGTTATCTAACGTAGAAGGATTAAGCGGTTTCGCTCCTATGCAGGCTACAAAAGCGGGGCTGGTAAAGTAAGTGTTTGTTGTAGCGGCTCTGCCTTTCAATGAATAGGTTTGAGCCCGACATTCTTTTGCATCACCAGTTTAATATTTTTGGCAAATGCTTTTCCGGCGCACTGCGCTAATGGAGTCATTATGAACACACACATTACTTCAAGTGCTTTTCACGAAGGTGAACAGCAAATGCAAAGACGTGCCGGAAGTTACGAAAAAATGCGTACTATTGGCCGCCGCGCGATCCGCGAATTTATGCCAGATCAACATAGGCTGTTTTTCCAACAACTGCCGTTTATGGTGCTGGGTAGTACATCAGATAAGGGGCAACTTTGGGCGTCAATTTTGCCTGGAAAGCCGGGCTTCGTGCAGTCCCCTTCCCCGACTCAGCTCACAGTAAACACCCCAATTTTATCAGGTGATCCATTAGCCGCAGCAATCACACAAGGTGCTCGATTGGGTTTATTGGGGTTAGAAATGTCGACCCGGCGTAGAAACCGCGTCAACGCTTGTGTTACTAGCGCTGCGAGTCACCAATTTGCTTTAGAGGTTGAGCAATCTTTTGGCAATTGTCCGCAGTATATTCAAACTCGGGACCTTCACTTTATCCGTTCGCCAGATGCGCCATACAAAGCCCCGCGCGCTGAAACGTTTTTTAAACTAAGTGATAGCCTAAAGGCCTTCATCGGCCAAGCGGATACGTTTTTTGTTGCCAGTTCTGCGGGTCACGAACCTGCAAACGAAGTCAACCGCCAAGTATCTGCCCATAATGCTATGGGGGTTGATGTGTCACACCGTGGTGGCATGCCAGGTTTTATAAAGGTTGACGAAAACACCCTCACCATTCCTGATTATGCAGGGAATAACTTCTTCAATACGCTGGGTAATTTCGTGTTAAACCCCAAAGCGGGTTTACTGTTTGTTGATTTTACCAGCGGCGATGTTTTTATGTTAACCGGCACGGTTACCTTGCTGGAGAGTGACTCACCGATAATTAAAGGGTTTCAAGGAGCGCAGCGCGGCTGGCAATTTACCCTAACCCAAGGGGTGACATTAAAAGCGGCACTGCCATTTCGCGCTCAGTTCGATAGCTACTCCCCCAATTCTCAAGCAACGGGCACCTGGTCACAGGCAGAAGCAATCGTTAAAGCACAAGCACAGCGCAACCAGTGGCGCGCATTTACCGTCAGTAAAATCGAAGACGAGAGCAGTACAATCCGGTCATTTTATTTACAGCCAAAAGATGATTCTCCCGTACTGCCATTTTGCCCAGGGCAACACTTAACCCTGCGTATTAAGCAGCAAAATACTGAAAACTGGCTTGTGCGCAATTACACTGTATCCAGTGCCCCATCGCAAAGTGGTTACCGTATTTCAGTAAAACGTGAAGAGTATGGTCTGGTATCAAGTACCTTGCATTCTCGAATATCGATTGGCAGTGAAATACAGATTAAAGCACCAAGCGGCCATTTTTTTATCGATAACACACAACAGCGCCCAGCCATTTTAATAGGGGCGGGTGTGGGCATTACACCAATGGTGGCTATGGCAAATGATGCCCTTAATGAAGGTATTCGCACTCGCTATATCCGCCCGATGGCAGTTATTCAAGCGGCCAAAAACAGTGAGCAACGCGCTTTTTATGCAGAGCTGAGCAACATTGCAAAGCGTAGCGCTAGGCGTATTCAGTATTATTCTGTCTTAAGTCAGGCGCACAACAATCAAACAGATAACGCTATTGCGTCAAACGATTACACATCCCAAGGGCGAATTAGCCAAAGCTTGTTAATGGACGTACTCAATGCAATGGCCACAGAGCATAGCGTCGATTTCCCGTCGCTGTTCGACAAAGACTTTTATCTGTGTGGCCCCCAAGGTTTTATGCAAAGTATGTATGATTTACTGATTGGCATTGGGGTAAAAGATCAAGATATTCACGCCGAAGCGTTTGGGCCGTCGTCTTTAGCACGCCAATCAACAGATACCAGCAACCACGCTGAGCTAGAGGCTGAATCTGCTGTGATAAAGTTTGCCCACTCAGGTATTGAACAAAGCTGGTACAAGGGTGACAAGCCCCTGCTCGACGTAGCCGAAAGCAAAGGGCTTACGCCACCATACAGTTGCCGCAGCGGCCAATGTGGCTCATGTGCGGTTAAACTAAAAAGTGGTGCTGTAACGTATCGCACCAAGCCAAGTGCGCATATTGACCCATCAGACGTATTGTTATGCTGCGCTGTGCCAGCGAAAGATTGCGACACTGTTATATTAGATTTGTAGCTCAATTAATCAGGTTAATATTCAAAGTCACTTATTGATGAAACCTATACAAGTTATTCAACGTTACTTTACCCAAAGAGGATTTAAACATGAGTACACGCCCACCACTGCCCCCTTTTACCCGCGAAAGCGCCATCGAAAAAGTGCGTCTAGCAGAAGATGGTTGGAACAGCCGTAACGCTGAAAAGGTATCACTTGCTTATACAGTGGATACCAAATGGCGTAATCGCAGCTCTTTCGTGAACAGCCGTGAGGAAGCCGCTGCATTTTTAACGGGAAAATGGGAAAAAGAATTGGAATATAGGCTGATAAAAGAGTTATGGGCTTTCACTGAAAATCGTATTGCCGTGCGTTACGCGTATGAGTGGCACGACGACAGCGGCAACTGGTTTCGCTCCTACGGCAACGAAAACTGGGAATTCGATGAAAATGGTTTAATGCAAAACCGCTTCGCTTGCATCAACGACTTACCCATCAAAGAATCAGAGCGCAAATTTCATTGGCCCCAAGGACGCCGCCCCGACGATCACCCAGGGTTATCGGAGTTAGGGCTGTAAGCACACCCAATACAGGCGATACAGACGATAAAGCCAGCCCTCTATCGGCGTTCATGCAGAACGCCTTAACTCTTTTCATCCTCCCAACATTTTTCAGCATTAAAGAGCTGCTTACTTAATCACTGCAAGACAAATACAGCTGTGTCAATTGATGGTACATGGGTTAATTTAATCATGCTGTTTTCATGTATTTATAAAGCTATTTAATAAACTTTGCTTACAAAAAAGCCCAGTGGCAAACCACTGGGCTATTACAATGTTAGGTAATTGGTTAATTAAATAACCGAAAGCTCTACTTCAATATTACCGCGTGTAGCGTTTGAGTATGGGCATACTTGGTGTGCTTTATTTACCAGCTCTTGCGCTGCTGTTTTATCCATATCACCTAGTGATACAGCTAATTTAACTGCAATGCCAAACCCGCCTTCAATCGCGCCAATAGAGACTTCAGAATTAATATGTGTATCACTTGGTAGAGCAATTTTTTCGCTACCTGCTACAAATTTTAGTGCACCAATAAAGCACGCTGCATAACCAGCTGCAAATAATTGCTCTGGGTTTGTGCCTTGTCCATCGTCGCCACCTAGCCCTTTTGGGGTTGATAAGTTTACATTTAAACGGCCATCGTCTGATTTAGCTACACCTTCACGGCCACCGGTTGCAGTTGCTTTTGCTGTGTAGGCAACGTTTTGTAATACATTCATAGTGAACTCCAAAGTTTATCAATTAATTTAGTTTGCATACAAAATAATAGGCCAAGTAATTAGAGATTGCAAATACTTTGCATGCAAATTAAAATGTTTTTTGAGTTGAAGGTATTAACGCACTAGGAGTTGGGTATGTCATTTGAGCAACTAAAATTAAAAAATCAGCTTTGTCATAGGTTATATATGGCATCAAATAGCATTGCACGTGCTTACCGTGAGCCTTTAGCTGCACTTAATTTAACGTATCCGCAGTATGTAGTAATGATGGCGCTGTGGGAGCAAGATGAAGTAACCATAGCGCAGCTAATAGATAAAACCGCTATTGATGGCGGCGCTATGACCCAAATACTCAAAAAAATGACCGAAAAGTCTCTGCTGGCTGTTATTAAAGATGAGCACGATAAGCGTAAGCGCCTAATTCAGCTTACCCAAAGTGGGCAAGCCCTTAAAAACGAAGCCGCTGATATTCCAAAAAATATATTATGTAAGTTTGAAAGTGTAGACCCCACACAAGCCAAACAGCTAATGCAGCTGCTTGATTTAGTGGTAAACGATTTAAATACTAAAAGTGACGATGAGTTAGCCAACTAACGCGGTTATTTTTTGTTGAATAAACGCCCTAAATGCGCTGATCACCGGGGTCATTTGGCGTCGGTCGGCGTACATCATATAAAGCGGTAGCGGATCGCTTTGCCACTCGGGGCATAAATGAACGAGTTGCCCGCTTGCTAAATCATCAATTACATCTAAGTACGACTTATACGCAATGCCTTTGCCCTCTAACGCCCAGCGCCTAACCATTTCTCCATCGTTAACTATGTGTTGGCAATTTAGCTGCACTTTTTGCACTGCGCCATTTTTATAAAATCGCCACTCTTTAAACACCTCGCCAAAGCGCATAAAGGTAATGATGGTGTGCTGCGTTAAATTAAGTGGATGTGTAAGCAATCCATTTTTAGCAATATACTCAGCAGAGGCCACTAAAATACGCGCATTATTTAAAAAAAGTGGCGCTGCAATTAACTGCGAATCTTTTGGTACACCAAAGCGCAGTGCAATATCAATTGATTGGCTGTAAATGTCGCTTACTTCGTCACTTAAGTGCAGTTTAAGTTTTACATGCGGGTATTGCGCTAAAAACTCATTAAGCCATTCACTTAGTTTATTACGCCCTAAATCGCACGGGGCCGATACCTGTAGTGTCCCTGTTACTTCGCCCACAGCGGTTTGTACTGCAGCTACCCCTTGTTGAATAAGCGAAAGTGAATCTTTGGCGTAACTTAAAAACTGCTCCCCTGCCACACTTAATCGTAAGCTGCGGGTAGAGCGAATAAACAATACGTTTCCTAAATCTTTTTCTAGGCGCTTAATAGCTGCACTTACCGCCGCTGGGGTTTGCGCGTTTTGCCGTGCGGCTTCAGAAATACTGGCGCAACTGGCTACATCTATAAAAGTTTGAATATCGTTAAATGATCGCATATTTTCAATTAAAATTTGAAAGTGCTTTAGTTTTTCATGTCTTTTTCTATTTTTCAACTGAGCTATAGTGCTTACACGTTAAAAACACTTGGTTAAAATCATCAGGAACGCACATGAAAGCATTTGGCTACACCAAAAACACTAAAACGCTTACACCCAACTCTATACAAGCAATTGAACTTGATACCCCAACCGCCACCGGGCACGACCTACTTATTGAAGTAAATGCTATTTCGGTAAACCCTGTTGATACAAAAATACGTGCAAATGTAGCGCCAGAGCAAGGCTACAAAGTATTAGGTTGGGACGGCGTAGGCGTTGTAAAAGCCGTTGGCGAGTCGGTTTCGTTATTTAATGTGGGGGATCGTGTATTTTACGCCGGCGATTTATCGCGCCAAGGCAGTAATGCGCAATTTCAATTAGTTGACGAGCGTATTGTAGGGCGTGCGCCTAAAACATTAACCGACGCACAAGCCGCAGCGCTGCCGCTAACCAGCATTACCGCCTACGAAATGCTATTTGATCGCCTGCAAGTGACCAAAAAATAAGCAAAATACTCAGCAATCTATTTTAGTTATTGGCGCCGCAGGTGGCGTTGGCTCTATTTTAGTACAGCTTGCCAAGCAACTTACTGGGCTAAACGTGGTAGGTACTGCATCGCGCGAGCAAAGCGTAACTTGGCTTAAAGAGTTAGGAGCCGATCACGTGCTCGATCATTCTAAAAACTTAAACGAGCAGCGCAAAGAGCTAGGTTTAGCTGAGTTTGATTACGTTATTGGCTTAACCCATACCGACCAATACCAAGACCAAATAGTGGAGTGTATTAAACCCCAAGGTAAATTTGCGCTAATAGATGACCCTACATCGTTCGATATTTTAAAGTTTAAGCGTAAATGTATTTCAGTGCACTGGGAGTTTATGTTTACCCGCTCGCTATTTACTACCGCCGATATAACGGCGCAGCACACCTTACTTAATGAAATTAGTGAGCTGATAGACGCAGGTACACTTAAAACCACGCTTGGGCAAAATTTAGGATTAATAAACGCCGCTAATTTATATAAAGCACATCAAATTTTAGAGTCGCACACCTCACGCGGTAAACTTGTTTTAGAAGGCTTTTAAACATGATCGAGATTAAAAAAATACTTTTAGTTGCAGCCTGCAGCACCGCGTTTTTAACCAGCAGTGTGTTTGCTAATACCGCTAATCAAAATGCTGATTTAAAAACAGTAGCCACATTCGACGCGCAGCACCCACCGGGTAATATTGCTATTACGCCCTCGGGCCGTAAGTTTTTATCGGTACATGGTTTTTACGGCCAAAAACAAAAAATTATGGAGCTATTAAGCGATGGCACCACCAAACCCTACCCTAATGAAGAATGGGCATACGCGTATAAAAACGGCAAAGGCTTTTACGATGTACTTGGCATAAATGTATCAGCCGATGGCGTATTATGGATGCTTGATACATCAGGCCCTGATCATGCTGGGCGTTTAGTCGGCTGGGATACCAACAAAGAGCAGCTGCATAAAATAATTTATTTAGCTAAACCCACCATTACCGACACCTCGTTTTTAAACGATTTAGTTATCGATAATAAACACGGCGTTGTATACATTGCCGACACCGCACAAGGCAACCAAGCCGCTATTATTACCGTAAATTTAAAAACAGGTGAGGCGCGCAGAGTCTTACAAAATAGCCCATACACCACAGCCGAAAACATCGATATGGTCATTGAAGGGCGCACCATGAAACTAGGCGGCCAACCAGCACGTTTAGGGGTAAACCCAATCACACTCGACCCAAGCGAACAGTGGCTTTACTTTGGCTCTATGTCTGGCACATCGGTTTATCGTATTGCCACAAGCGATATTAACAATAAAAGCCTGAGCGCAAGCGCCCTTGAAAGTAAAGTAACGCGTTACGGCACTAAACCCATTTCAGATGGCATTATTGTTGATGGCGGCGGCAATGTGTATGTCGCCGACATAACTAACGGCGCGATTGGCGTAGTAAAACCAAGCGGTAAATACCACGTATTATTTAAAGACGAGCGATTAAGCTGGCCTGATGGCTTTAGTTATGGCGCCGATCATAAAATATATTTTACCGTAGATGAGCTACATCGCTCGCCAGTATTAAATAACGGTAGAAATGCCAGCCAAGGAAAATTTAGTGTGCTGTCGTTCGACCCACTAGTAAAGGGTAAAGTAGGGCGCTAAATACAGCGTATAAACCATACGCCACGCACCTGTTGCGTGGCTTTTTGGTGCAACTTTTAACCCTTTTAGCCCCAAAGTGGTGCTAAGCGCTCAAAAGTTATTTTTAGTGTTTTAATAAATATCTGATTTGTATTCATAAAATATTCAATTAACAGTTGGCATAATTCTTTCAAAGTACAGATGTGTTCAGTGAAACTTTCAAGGAAAATACCATGGCTAACCTATACCACACCCTTTACCTACTATGGCGTTTAGACATTAGCGTATGGCAGGTAAACGATCCGAGCAATACCCATACTACGTGCGACAAAGAGCGAGTTTACAGCCGATAAATTTCGTATTTATAGGCTTTGCAAGCGCGGCCATTGCGTTGTATTGTTAAGTTACTAAAAACAATATGATTGGAACGTGTATGCACGCCTTAGAAGTAAATTTTGATGGCTTAGTTGGCCCTACTCACAACTATGCGGGTTTATCGTATGGTAACGTTGCCTCGTTAAATAATGCGGCAAGTTTTTCAAACCCTCAAGAAGCTGTGTTACAGGGCCTTGAAAAAATGAAAGCCATGCACGACAAAGGCCTAACACAAGGTGTGTTTGCGCCCCATGCACGCCCCGATTTAAACGTACTACGTCGCCTAGGTTTTACCGGCAACGACTCGCAAGTTATTCATAAAGCATTTAAAGCCGACCCTATTTTATTGCGCGCGTGTTATTCGGCCTCTGCAATGTGGACCGCCAATGCCGCTACTGTTTCTCCATCGCCAGACACCCTCGATGGCAAAGTGCATTTTACGTCAGCTAATTTAAACAATAAGTTTCATCGCTCCCTAGAGCCTGCTACAACTACCCGCTTACTAAAAGCCATGTTTAATAACGATAGCTACTTTGCACACCACACGCATTTACCCGATCAGGGCTTTTTTGGCGACGAAGGCGCGGCTAACCATACCCGACTTTGCGACAGCCACGGCGAGCAAGGCCTAGAAATGTTTGTATTTGGTGCAAGTGCCTTTAACAGCCAATTACCAAAACCGGCTAAGTTTCCTGCAAGGCAAACACTAGAAGCTTCAGAAGCCATTTGCCGATTACATAACTTAAAAGAATCGAGCCAAATTTTACTGCAGCAAAACCCAGATGTTATAGACCAAGGCGTGTTTCATAACGATGTAATTGCAGTAGGTAACGCAAACGTATTGCTTTGCCACCAGCAAGCATTTTTAAACCAACAAGATGCCCTGCAAGAAATTCGCGATGCCTACACCGGCAGCAAACAGCTATACATAATTGAAGTACCTACCGATAAAGTAAGCATTAGCGATGCAGTAAGCAGTTACTTATTTAATAGCCAATTAGTAAGCCTAGATGATGGCTCAATGCTATTAGTAGCACCACAAGAGTGCCAACGTAATAGCGCAGTAAGCGCCTACATTGAAGAAATGATTTTAGCCGATAACCCAGTCAACCAAGTGCAGTTTTTTGACCTGCGCCAAAGTATGCAAAATGGCGGCGGCCCTGCCTGCCTGCGTTTACGTGTAGCTCTTAACGAGCAAGAACTTACTGCGGTAAACCCAGAGGTTATTTTAACCGATACTAAATACACTCAGCTTTGTGACTGGGCAAAGCGTAACTACCGCGATAAGCTAGGCGCAAGCGACTTTGCCGATTCAGCCCTACTTACCGAAAGCTACCAAGCACTGGATGAACTAACCCAACTGCTTAACTTAGGCTCAGTGTACGACTTTCAATTAGAAGGTTAATACTCGTCAGCAAAAAGCTAATACAAAAATAGCGAGCTAAGGCTCGCTATTTTTATTTGTGTTTGTGCTAATAGAGTTTAAGTTTCTTTACTTACTGTTATTGCCGATGCCATCGACTCAGATATATGCAACGTTCGCTGCGGAAACGGAATGCTCAGCCCCGCGTCTTCTATGGCTTCTTTAACGCGTTTATTTAAATCCCACACTGTTTGCCAGTAATCGCCATTTACAGCCCATGCACGTAATTGAATATTTACTGCGCTTTCGCCTATTGAAGTAACCATTACTTTAGGTGCAGGCTCTGCAAGTAGTCGGCTCTCTGATTCGGCGAGTTCTTTAAGTACATTTAAGCCCACATCAATAGAGTCGGCGTACGAAATACCCACCACTATATCCATGCGCCTTTTACCGTTACGGGTAAAGTTTTTAATGTTGCCGCCCCATACTTTACCGTTAGGCGATGCGATATAAAGGCCGTCGGTGGTTTTAAAAATGGTCGTAAATAAGTTTATTTCGTTCACTGTGCCAAGCGTGCCGCTCGCATCTACAAAATCACCTATTTTAAATGGCCTCAGTATTAATAACATAATGCCAGCGGCAATATTACTTAAGGTGTTTTTAAGCGCTAAACCAATCGCTAAACCCGCCGCGCCCATTAGCGCTATTAAACTTGCCGTATTAACGCCAAAAATATCTAAAATAAACAGCCCAGCAATTATATAAACTAAATACCCAGCAATGCTCGATAACAGAGGTAGTAGCGTTTCGTCTACTTTTTTTAATGGCGACTTAGAATTTTTAATCGCTTTTTTTACTGAACGCGCAATAAGTGCACTCGCAACTAAAATAGCCAACGCCAATACCACTTTGTAACCTAAAGTGATGATTGTTTCTGAATGGCTTTGCCAAAACACAATAAGTTTATCTTTCATACATATTCCAAAAAATGGCTGACACCCAGCACAATTTAAATAAGCCAAATACGTTTTAGCTAATAATTTAACGTTAACGACCAAATACCTATAGGCCCTACAGGATTATTTTCACTCTATTTTGCGGTGATTAAATCTAACACTAGAACAAAAAACAACCGCGCTAACGAAAAGCCGCGCGAGTATATAGCCATAAATAAAATTAACCTATTTTTTATACACACAGCTAAATTAAAGTAATAAATGAGTCGCTATATGTTCAATTTAGGTTAACTTCAGCCTGCTATGGTAAGTCTTATTCGATTCACTATTTAACTAATCGAATTTCTATAATTTTGAATATGTAAACATAGGAGAAATAATCATGGCGAAAGAAAAAGTAGTTCTAATTACAGGTGCTTCTAGTGGCATAGGTGAAGCGAGTGCAAAAACATTGGTTAATAACGGCCATAAAGTCATTCTTACCGCCAGAAGTGAAGATAAATTAGCTGAACTAGTTGAGTCATTAGGTGAAGATAACGCACTGAGTGTACCCGCAGATGCCACCGACTTTACCGAACTTGAAAACGTAGTAACAAAAGGGCTTAAAAAATTTGGCCGACTAGATGCCGCATTTGCCAACGCAGGTATGGGCGTTTCAACCGCAGGCACTGAAAAAGGCGATCCCGATGAATGGTCAACCATGATAGACATAAACATTAAAGCCCTGCTGTGGACGGCAAAAGCAACCCTGCCCCATTTACGCCAAAACAAAGGCCACTTTATATTAACCAGCTCAGCCGCTGGCCGTAAGCCAATAAAAGGCTCTATTTACGGTGCAACTAAATGGTTTGCTTACGGGTTTGGGCAAAACTTAGCTGAGGAAATGAGCGAATGGAACGGCCGCTGTACCACCATAGCCCCTGGCATGGTAAACACCCCATTTTTTGATGAAGCAAAGCCCGATAAGCTCGACCCGCAAGATGTAGCCGACGCCGTACTGTTTGCCATTGAAGCAAACCAGCGCAACAATGTTCGCGAGATATATTTAATGCCGACTAATTAACGCTGATTGGTTAAATTTGAGCTGTCAGGTTTAATGCCAATGGCGTTAAGCCTGATAGTTGTTTGTATTTTGAGGTTAGATTTTAATAGCGTAAAGTTGAACATTGCATAATTAAAGATCTGATTTGTATTAGCTGCGTACTTCTACACGCCAAGGTGGATTAACCCTATTAACACCCGCCCAATATAGCTTAATTTTATGACCTGACGGATCATGCAGTACGGCCTCTCGCCATAAATAACTCTGGTCTGTAGGTTCTTGTATAAATACAAAACCTTTAACTTTTAAAGCCTCAACCAGTTGATCTAATTGTTCATGTTCAAAATATATTACCGTGCCACAATCAAACTCACCTCGATCTAAAGACAAGGAGAAAGTTGAATCCCCGTCTGGGCATTCAAAGCGAGCATAATGCGGGGTGTCTACAATTTGAGTAAAACCTAAGTCGCGATAAAATTTAGTCGAAATTTCCATATCTGTAACAGGTAATGTAATTTGATTTAAGTTCATTTAACTTCCCTGTGAAAAAATTAAAGTAGGTGAGCACTTAATTAATTTACGATTGTTATGTAATACTTTACTTATTTCTTCACTAATTAAAGCCTGATACGTAGCTCATCAAAGTGCGAAAATAAAAGTATCTGTCTAGTTTATTATGTTTTTGTACTGTTTCACATTCGAAACCTTCGTCGCTATTTTTGAAACTCATACTTTACGAAACACATAACGCCGCAAATAAACGGCTAAAAATAGTGGGCTATAATTTGTGAGGTACGAACAAAGCCCACTGTTTTTTGTCCGCACTTTTAATTTACTTTGTTATACTGCGATTTACACAATACATTTTGATTAGCGCCACTACCATACAACTTTAACCTTTCTGTACCACCTGTTTTTTCAAAAAACTCTTGTAATGTAATTTCCTTTTGCTCGTAGCTCATTAGCTGCCAGAAACCGTAAAAACCTTGGAACCAAAAATAATAGAACACAGCTCCGACGGCTAATAGTAAATATGCCGATTTACCTACTTTTTGTTTGTACTTTATACCGCAATAAAATAACCAAATGCAGCTAAATATTGCCACAATAAAAAATGCAGAGAATGGTGTTATTACAGTATCAGAGTTACTCCAAATAGAGCTTAAGCAAGTGGAATCCCTGACTGAAACTATAGAGAAAATTAAAGTAATTTTAAAAAAGAAATACAACAGAACGGTAATGAACACCGCATATAAGATGCCGCTTTCCTTCCTTTCTTTTAAATTCAATACTTGACCTTACAAAGCAATATAACGCCCTAATAATGGGCAAAAAATTGTTGGCTAAAATGTTGAGGAACGAAAACAGCCAACTGTTTTTTGTCCTTATTAATT
>NZ_BADX01000089.1:0-18489 GCF_000241365.1 Pseudoalteromonas sp. BSi20480
ACCTTTATCATCATTTGGAACAGTGAATTAAATGTCCAATGGACGGATATAAATATCGAGTTGGTACTTTCCGGTATCAACACCTACGTTTATGTTTTGCTTTGTTTTTGTATTCATAATAAGCTAACTCTTACTTGCATAATGCGGGTTCGAGACCCAGTAGACTATTCGAGTGTGGTGCTTGGAGTCCTTTGTCGCGTTCGTTCTTGTTATCGGTCTCTCAACAGAGGAGCCTTTGCTCAATCGAACTACGACAAGGGAAGCTTAAGTTGCTGTTTAAGCCTGGGTCTCACATTACCCGAAATGGGGTTTAAATAGTAATTAAGATGGGTGTATTATCCATACAAGTGGATAATGTCGTTCGTAAACTCACTGGGACAAATACTCGCTGGCCTTCGGCCAAAGCGCTCGCATTCGCCCCATATTCAAAGCGTTAGTTTTTCAAGGAGGAATTAGGTTTGAATAACATTTTTGCCTACACAGGGATCGTTGCCTCGATTTGGATTGTGTTAGGTATTTATATTGCTTCTCGCTTCTATCCAAACTACAGCCATTCAAAACAGTTCTGTAGTGAACTCGGCGCTTTTGGTAGCCCTACTCAAAAATTGTCGCCTGCAATAAACAATTACCCTTTAGGTGCGCTGTTCGTTCTTTTTGGGTGCTACTTAATTATTTCATATCAGTCTCATGTACCAACTGTAGTAATAGGCGCTATGGTTATCGTTCATGGTATATGTACTTGGATTTGCGGCTACTTCCCGATGGATGCCGACGCATACACAAAGTCGCCCTCCCGAAGTTGCAAGATACACACGTGGTCAGGTTTAATTATGCTCCTTTCATTCATCGTTGCACCGCTGATAGTTACTTTTTATAGTTTTTATCCTGTACCACTTCGGTATCTTTCCGCCTTTTGTATTTTGGGCTGCTTTTATTTTTCATTTAAATTAGCAAAAGCACTCGAACTTAGAAGTGTCCCCGGTCTTCACCAGCGGCTTAGTTATGGCTTTCAAATACTGTGGTTGTTCATTTATTCAATCTTCGTGGTAGCATAAAAACTAACAAACGCATTAACACTCGCTTCGCTCGCTAGGGACAAATATACGTAGGCTCCCCTCGCGTTGCTCGGTATTTTAGCCTACGTATATTTGCCCGTTATGCGGGTATTATATGCCTAAGATTATGAATCGATTATTAGTTTTACTATTACCAATGTTTATTGTTGGTTGCGAAATTGAAAATGACAACCGTATAGGTTTAGGAATGAAAGTGGATTTCCTTGTAACTTCAGAATGCATGAAGTCTACATTTGAACATACTCAAAATACTCAAAACTTAATTACAAATGGCTCAAGTTTTTCTTTTGAACTCGATGAATATGAAGTCAATTTAACTATGTATGAGCAAACTGATATTAAAACTAGTTTTGAAATTGATATAGATGGCCAGCATTTAGATGAAGATATCGCTGTGTTTTATCGTAAAACTGACGCTCTTGCGAAAGCTTTTAAAAATAGCATAATTAAACACTGCTCTAATAAAAACGGCATATAATGAGGCGTTGAAGCTCTAGAATTACTCTTTTTAAAGAAAATTAGCCTGTTTTATGTGTTCCAAATAGCATTACCTAATGCTTTAAAAAAACTTAGAGTTATTTACAGGAGCTCGATTTTTAATTGAATTGGGCTGTTGAAGTTATTCTACAGTCTTATTATAAACCCTAAATAGAATCGAGTTTATGTCTCTGTTAGTTTGTAAAAAATGTAATTCAGCAATTACCGTAAGGATTAAAACACCCAACGCTAGGCAACGAAATTATGTTTGTCCTGTTTGTGGTACTTCAATTAATACATTTAAGATTATTAATTATGTAATTGGTCTTACTGTTTTGTTCACGCTTTGGGTTATTTCATTTTTCTCTCATCATATAATTGAGGGGAACTTTAGGTTGAATCAAGAGAATCAATTATCAGTAATAGCCGTTATTGTACTAGTAACCTTTATTGGCTATGTTACTTACAGACGCTCCAAGGAAGTTGAAAAATCTAAAAAGTGGGTGCTATTTGGTAGTATTGCAGGGTTATTACTTTTAAATGAAATTCATACAGCAGCTTTAAGAGTTTGGGGCCTGTAAGGAGTTTAACAGAATCATTGCTCTTCCCCCCTTACTATACCTCTCAAGTATTTCCCTCATACACATTTGCAGGGTTTATTTGCATTAGTAGCCCTGGGTTGTCTATCGGTTTAAACCCATATTGTGCATAAAGGCCATGCGCATCCGATGTGGCTAATAAAAAGCGCCTGAGCCCTTGTAGCTCAGGGTGTTCTACTATTGTTTTAATAAGTAACTTGCTCAGGCCACACCCTTGTAGGTGCGGGGTAATAAATACATCTGCCAAGTAGGCAAAAGTAGCGTTGTCGGTAACTACCCGTGCAAAACCAACTTGCTCGTTATTAGGGCTATACACGCCAAAGCACATTGGTTATCAATCGCTTTTTGCATCACACTTTTAGGTATGCCTTTTGCCCAGTAACTATTAGCAATAAAATTATAAATAACGTTATAGTTAAGCTTAGACTTGTCTGTACTAATTGAGTAGTTGTGAGGTTGTTGAGTCATTTTTAACTATCCAGTGAAGTATTTAATAGTTTTTTACATACTTTAACTGTGTATCGTGTAGTTTTGAAAGCAGCAGTAACGAGCAAATAGCACCAAATAACGCTAATGCCATATCTGACTGTGTATCCCACACATACCCTTGCGTCCCTAAAAATGCCTCAGCGTTTTCACCGGTCAGTACTGCTACCCACCACTCTATTAATTCGTAAAATGCACTAAACGCCAAACTGACAGATATAACAAATAAAGTTAACCAACCTCGGCCATTCACAACCTGCTTTCGTAGCAGTATTTCGCGCGCTAGCAAAGCGGGTACAAATCCCTGAAAAAAGTGCCCTACTTTGTCATAGTTATTGCGTTCGCTGCCAAATAAATTATCAAATAAAGGCACTTCTGCGTAGGTATAATGACCACCTATCATCAGCACAATACAATGCACTAAAATAAAAAGTACAATAAAGAGGTTAATTTAAAGTATTTGTACGTGCTTGCTATAAGTGCTAAACCAATCATTGCGGGAATAACTTCAAGTAACCAAGTGAATTGATCTTTAGGGTTAATGCCAGACCAAATTAATACACCAAAAAAAAGGCTTAGCCATGCAAATTTCACGAGTATCCTTACCTTATTTATTTAATTTTAATACAGTCTACCTTTTCAATATTAATAAAACCACCGCCTGTTATTTAGCTTAATTAATAGTAAAAGTGCAATTATCTGTAGTTAGTTTTAGCAGTTAATCGATTAAATAAATTAGGAAAAAATCGTTTTATCGTTGGTGCCCAACCACTTAATCCTTGCCCAACAATAACCTCGTCTTTTTTGTTAGCAATCGCTTTAATCATTTTTTCAGCCGCACAGGATACTGCCATGCCGTTTTCAATTGATTTTTCGGGTTTATTTTGTGCGACGCCATGCTCGTTTAACGAGTTATGAGCAATCGCTGTTTTAATCGAACCTGGGCAAATCGTTAAACAATGAATATTGTGCTCAGCTACTTCTGCTCGTAGGCAATCCATAAAGCCCACTACCGCATATTTTGAGCCTGAATAACCCGTTCTAAACTTTGAACCAACCTTTCCTGCCACACTGCTAATAGCCACGATTGAACCGCTTTTTCTTGCAACCATTGAAGGTAATATCGCTTTTGTCAGTGCTATTAAACCAAAATAATTAACCTCCATAAGCTGGCGGTATACATTAAAGTCGTTTTCTAAAAATAAACTGCGCTGCGACACCCCGCCGTTATTAATTAAAATATCGATAGAAGGTAAAGTGTGCAGTAAATCAGTAACCTGAGTCAAAACAGCCTCAGGCGCTGACAAATCAAGCGGTATAATTAAATGCCCATCACCTTCAAGCGTTGCTTTTACTTCGGTGAGCTTTTCAACATTGCGGGCAGATAAAATGACGCGTGCGCCTAGCTTCGCAAGTTGAACCGCAAGCTCCTTACCAATGCCTGACGATGCGCCTGTAACCCACACTGTTTTATTATTAAAATTCATAGGCACCTCTTTGCTCAATGAAGCTTTTGATTTGAGTAAGTGAATTTACGCCTTTGTTGGCCCTGCTATGTTGTTCACTTCTATTTCGAGCTGTTTGTAAAAGCCCATTAAAAATAGTAATTCTACAGTTACATACAATGGGCCAATAATTAAGCCAATTAAATCATCAACAAACGCGGGCTTTTTGCCTTCATAATAATGTCCAATAAATTGCAACACCCAACCAAACACAAATACGCCCACGCCAATACTTAACCAAGGCCAAAATGTCATAGCTGCTATAGGCTCAGCAGCAAACAGCAATGCAGTAAACAATATAGCCATAATTAAACCCAGCGATAGACTTAACATGAAGTAATAGATTACCGAAGCTAAAACAAATATCTGGGCACCATTAATAACAACGCCACCAAGGGGTATTTCAATGCGGGCAAGTAAACATAAAACGGCAAATACAATAAGTGGGATACCAAAAAAATGAGTAAGCACATTGCGCTTAGAGCGGTGATATAAACCATATTTGCCCAGTTGTTGTTGAAGTGTTTGCATTGTGTATTCCTCAATAAATATTTAGCTAAACACTAAACATAACAAATAAACGCGTAACAACAATGTCACCTACCCGACACTTACAAATTTAAGCTAACGCCGAAATAATACTTCCCTTTTCTCGTTCTGGTTGAGTATCCGTTCGTTCACGTCCATTTTTATACTCCTGTTCGAGCATTTTTTGTAGTTCGTCCATTTTTTTGTTAATTGAATCACTGTCAGCGCCTTGCTTTTGTAACTGCTCTGATAACGCTTCTATTAATGCTTTTATCTCTGCTATTTTGTCTTTATCGATACCTAAACGTTGGTAAACCAATGCCTCTTGAGCATTTTGTAAAAAATTATTAGCAACCTTTAGCTCATTAAACTCTTTCGGTTGTTGGGTGGTTTGTTGGATGGGGACATCTA
Organism: Pseudoalteromonas sp. BSi20480; assembly: GCF_000241365.1. Classification (NCBI taxonomy): domain Bacteria; kingdom Pseudomonadati; phylum Pseudomonadota; class Gammaproteobacteria; order Alteromonadales; family Pseudoalteromonadaceae; genus Pseudoalteromonas; species Pseudoalteromonas sp. BSi20480. The sequence goes on from NZ_BADX01000089.1 coordinate 5,083, forward strand.
TTGCCGCACTCTTATTCATTAATGCCGCATTAGTGTCACTTACATAGCGACTATATTGATTCATATAAGAAGTTATCATCATTAGCTTAAATCCATTGCTGCAAAGTATTATCTGTAGCAATTTTGGTTCCAAAAAAATGGTTAAAATAAGCTAACTTAAAGCTAGGAACCAAAAATCTGGTTAAACAATTGAGGGTTTGTTTTTATTTGGCCAAAAATTTAAATTCTAACTGAAGGTTTATTGCACAACGCTTGAGTTAACTAGCAAGCGCCTGCAATTTACTTACATCCAACACTGTAATGCACTGATACCCCAAACTAATGGCATTTTTTTTAACCAGTTTTTGTAGTATTTGATTTATGGTTTGCCGTGTTAAATAGGTCATATCCGCTAATTGTTGCTGAGACAATGCCAATGGCGCTGAAAAATTGGTTTGCTCACTCAGCATTAATAATCTGTTACATACCTTTTGCTCTGCGCTGTGCAATGCATGATCTTCCATCGAAGAAAACATAAGCCGTAATTTTTGTGCCAATAATAAGCCAAACTCCTGCCAATACTCAGGGTGTTTACTTAATAGTTGCTCTAATGAACGTTGTGGTACATAAAATAACTGAGCGTCAGTTTGTGCGTAAACGTCATGGGTTCTTAAGCCTTTATCAAATAACGTTACTTCACCAAACCATAACGATGCATCTATGAAACTCAAAACGGCCTCTTTACCATTACTATTTACGCCACTAATTCGCATAACCCCACTTAAAACAACGTATATTCCATCATGCGCATCGCCACGTAAAAATAGCGCTTGTTGGGCTTTCAAAGTGAGTATTTTACCGTGAGCTAATAAAAACATTTTTAGCTTGGGGCTACGATTTTTAAACCATTGTCCTTGCTCTATTACTGCTTGCTGATGCGCTTTCATGGTACCTCTTTAACAATCGTACTCACTTTTTGGAACCCAACGATATTTGCTAATTTCAAATAATTCATTAAATTTGATTGCTCCGTTTTTAACTGTATTTCAACTTAACATTATTTGTTAATTTACTCGCACAATAACTCGAATTTATGACAATCCACTCAGATATATCAAGGGTCTAATCATTACATGTTGCGAGATTCAATTACTAGCACCACTTTTAAAGCATATTAATTTGGCATAATTTTAATGCAGTTTAACCAACCCCTTCACTCACAGTATAAATTACATTTTTCGAACAAATATATTTCATTTTATTAAAACATTAGTTGATCCTTCTATGAAATTGGTCTAGCATTTCTGGAAGCGCTTCCACATAGGCGATTTTTAATTTTCTTTTCTGGAAGCGCTTCCACACATTTGACAATGTTAACATTTACACAATAACAGCCTCATACAAGCTGTTAATAATAATGATAAAAGTACGAGGGAAACCGAATGGCTAACCATATTGTAAGAAAAACAAAGATAGCAACCAGCCTATCTTTGATTTTAAGCGCATCTATATCTTTACCGTTGCTTGCACAAGAAGAAGCAAATCAAGACGTTGAAGTAATTCAGGTCACCGGCTTTAAAAGTAGCATTAAAGAATCAACTCGATTAAAACGTGATGCCGCAGGTGTGGTAGACGCCATTTCTGCTGAAGATATTGGTAAATTTCCCGATACCAATTTAGCCGAATCGCTACAGCGTATTACCGGTGTGTCGATTGATCGCTCAAACGGTGAAGGGTCTAAAGTGACCGTTCGTGGTTTTGGCCCCGATTACAATATGGTAACCCTAAATGGTCGTACTATGCCGGCAGCTTCTCTTCCTGCAGGCGGCGGCACTCCCAATTCTCGTGCATTTGATTTTGCTAATTTGGCATCTGATAGCGTTAAATCAGTTGAAGTTTATAAAACAGGTAAAGCAAGTATTGCCTCTGGTGGTATTGGTGCAACTATTAACATTAACACTGCCCGGCCACTCGACAACCCTGGATTTATTTCAAGCATTGGTGTTAAAGCACTTCACGATACAACTAATCGCGTAGGCGATGACATTACACCTGAGCTTTCGGGTATTATTAGCTGGACCGACAGCGACGCTAAATTTGGCGCATCGTTAACGGCAAGCATGCAACAGCGCGATAGCTCATCAACAGGTGCATTTGTAAATCAGTGGAATACATCGGCTTTTGACGGCACTATTCCTCAAGCAGCTGACGATATTGTTTTAACTAACGCACCAGAGATTGGCCAACTTTATTCAATGCCATCAGATTTACGTTATACCATAGCCGACAGAGAGCGTACGCGTACAAATGCGCAATTAACATTTCAGTACAGCCCAATTGATGATTTAACAGCCACACTTGATTACACCTACTCTAAACAGGATTTATTTGAAGCACGTGCTGAGCAGTCTCTTTGGATGGACAATTACAAAAGTGCGCTAACCTTTGATGACAACACCGTTAAAACACCTGTCTATTACCGAGAAGAGCGCCGCGATCTACAAACGCGTGATTTAGGTTTAGCATTTCAAGAGTTAAATCAGGTAAATAAAAACGATTCAATCGGCTTAAATGTAGAGTATTACTTTAACTCTGAGTTGAGCTTTATGTTTGATGCGCACAATTCAAAAGCCACAAGTAAACCTGACGCACCATACGGCAGCTGGGTTAATGCTGGCCTTGGTGCAAATGTTATTAATGCACAAGAAGTAGACTTTAGCCGCGAACTTCCTTCTATGAGTATAGATTTTAACGACTGTCGACGCGCTAACTTAAACTGTAACAATACGCTCGACCCTGCAGATGTAGGTACCTCGATATTAGACTCTAATTTTGCAAGCCAAGAATCTGAAGTGAACGAATTTAGGCTTCATGGTAAATATGAGCTGGAAAACGGTGTAATTGACTTTGGCGTAGAATCTCGCTCTATGGAAAGCCATTCACTTCAGTCACTTACTCGTAACACGATGGGGAATTGGGGAGTTGAAAACCCTGGTGAATTACCTGACGGTTATTTAAATCCTACCAACTTTTTAGCTGAGTTTGACGATTACGATACGTCTGGCTCATTTAATCAAGGCTATACGGGCAGCGCTTCACAAATAGGCTATTGGGCAGGCGAGCAATATGGATTTAACTTCGCAGCCGATGGCGCTTTTGCCACAAACCGCACCATAGAAGAAGATATTACTGCGGCCTTTGTTCAGTTCTCTTATACTGGTTATTTTAATGACATGCCTTACAACATCGTTGTTGGCGCACGTCACGAGTCAACTGATATTACTTCAACTGCTAATATAGACCTGCCAAATGCCATTGCTTGGGAAGGCAACAACGATTTTAACGTACGCTTTGGCTCAGATAAGCAAGATTTCACACTAAAATCTAGTTACGATCACTTTTTACCCAGCTTAGACTTTGACATAGAAGTAATCGAAAACGTAAAAGCGCGCTTTTCTTACAGTACAACAATTGCCCGTCCAACGTATGATAACTTAAGTTCTGCCGCTACTGTCGGTGTACCGGGAGCGCCAACCTTATTGCCTGGTTCGTCACCAGCAACAGCGTCAACAGGTAATCCTGGTTTAGTGCCGCTTGAGTCAGATAACATTGATGTATCGGCAGAATGGTATTTTGCAGAAACAAGCTATGTATCGGTAGGTTACTACACAAAAGATATCGAAAACTTTATTGGTTTAACGCCAATGACACAAAATTACTATGGTTTACGCGATGCAACTGCGGGCCCTCGCGCGCAAGCTGCCATTGCAGAGCTTGAAGCCCGTGGGCTTGCTGTTACAGATTCAAACTTATTCCAAATGGTTGCGGCTACCGAAAATGGGGTAGATTTTGATTCTATGACTTACGAAGAATTTGAAGCGGCGTACGATGTTATTGCTAACAGCGATGACCCACTACTCGATTTTACTGCACAAGTACCAACCAATAATAAAAGCGCCACCATAGATGGTTTTGAAATTGCATTTCAACACTTTTTTGGTGAAAGCGGTTTTGGCGTTCAAGCAAACTACACTACCGTTAATGGTGATATAGACTTTGATGTAAATGCTAACCCTTCTACAACGCAGTTTGCACTGGTAGGGCTAAGCGATACAGCCAACTTTATTGCCATGTACGAAAACGATGACTTTCAAGCCCGTGTTGCCTATAACTGGCGGGATAAGTTTTTAAATAGTGCTGCGCGTTACGTTAACGAACCTGGTTTTACTGAAGAGTATTATCAAATCGACTTTAACGTTGCGTACAACTACAGCGAACAGCTTTCGTTTTTTGTTGAAGGTATAAATATTACTGAGCAAAACAGCCGCGAACATGCCCGTACATCAGTGCAATTATGGAACTTGCAACAACTAGGCGCACGCTACAATATTGGTATGCGTTACAACTTCTAAAGGTAATACCAAGCAAAGCCGTTAGTTTTTACTAGCGGCTTTTTTGTATTTAAAACGATATAGTTTACGTGTTATCAAGTTTAGGGTTTTAACTCATGACCAAACCAATAAAAAAAATAGTCATTTTAGGTGGTGGTACAGCCGGCTGGCTAAGTGCGGGTTTATTAGCTGCTGAGAATCCACATTTGAGTGTCACGTTAATTGAGTCAGCAAACGTACCAATACTAGGTGTAGGCGAAGGCACGTGGCCTTCAATGCGTAATACGTTACAGCGTATTGGCATTAAAGAAATTGATTTTATAACCCAGTGCGATGCCACCTTTAAGCAAGGTTCTAAATTTATAAATTGGCGCAACCTAAGTAAGGGAGAAAACTACTACCACCCTTTTATGGACCCTCAAGGCTACGAGCAAACCAATTTACAAGCAAGTTGGCAACGTATTGCACCTAACCAAAAGTTTGCTGACGTTGTTAATATGCAAAGTTTTGTATGCCAAGCAGCACTTGCACCAAAACAATTACAAACACCCGAATACGCAGCAGTCACCAACTATGGCTATCATTTAGATGCAGGTAAATTTGCCGAGTTTTTAAAAAACCACTGTGTTAAAAACTTAAATGTTACACATATTACTGACGATGTAACCCACGTTATTAACGACGAGCATGGCTATATTGCCTCATTAAAAACAAATAAAAATGGCGATATAACAGGTGATTTATTTTTAGATTGCTCAGGCTCTCGTGCGCGTTTAATTGGTGAACATTTTAAAAGTGAATTTATAGCGCAAGATCATATTTTATTTAATAATAGCGCTGTTGCGGCGCAAGTACCTAATGCACACATCAATCAGCCAATTGCCTCTGCAACGCTCTCTACTGCGCAAAGTAACGGCTGGATTTGGGATATAGCCCTACCCACACGCCGTGGCACTGGTTATGTATTTAGTAGTCAATATCAAAGCGATGAAAGCGCAACTGATACTTTAAAAAGCTACATAGCTAAAAGTACTAGCGAGCAACAAGCTGAGCAGCTTAATTACCGTGTATTAAAATTCAGTCCAGGGTACAGACAAAAGTTTTGGATTAAAAACTGTGTTGCCGTGGGTATGTCGGCTGGATTTTTAGAGCCACTTGAAGCCTCTGCACTTGCCATGGTTGAACTTTCAATTAGCATGATAAGCGAGCAACTACCACAAAACCGCACGCATATGAGCCAGCTTGAAACGCGTTTTAATGACCGCTTTAGCACGCGTTGGCAACGTGTTGTCGAATTTTTAAAACTCCATTATGTGCTAAGCGAACGCGACGATACCCCCTACTGGCAAAACATTCGCGATTTAACAACTGCACCAGAGCGCCTACAAAACTTACTTAAACTTTGGCAATTTCAGCCCCCTAGCCGCTTTGACTTTATTGAAAACGAAGAAGTATTTTCATCAAGTAGTTACCAGTATGTTTTATATGGCATGGGCTTTAATACACAAACTGTATCTGCACAAAATGCATTTAACGACCCACGTGCTGGGGATTACTATTATCAGCAAAACCGTGAAAAAATAGCGCAATACTTAAAAGGCTTACCGAGTAACCGCGAGCTTTTAAATGATCTTTTATCTAATAATAGGCAGCCACATAATGACTAAAAAAAATGCAGTTAAAAATGTAGTAATAGCGGGAGGCGGCACTGCAGGCTGGATGGCTGCGGCTGCACTTGCAAAATTAATTGGCAAAAATATACACGTTACCCTTGTTGAATCTGACGATATTGGCACTGTAGGCGTTGGCGAGGCAACAATTCCGCCTATTCGTACGTTTCATAAATTGCTAGGTATAAACGAGCAAGCTTTTATGAAAGCCACTCAAGCAAGCTTTAAATTAGGTATTAGCTTTGAAAACTGGGGCGATGAAAACACGCGTTATATTCACTCATTTGGCGCAACAGGCAAAGAATGTTGGGCGGGTGAGTTTCATCACTTTTGGCTACAAGGCAAAACTTTAGGAATAAACAACCCATTTGGCGATTACTGTTACGAGCTGCAAGCGGCTAAAGCCGGTAAATTTGCGTTTAACCAACAAAACCCTATTAACTACGCCTACCATATGGATGCTACCCGCTACGCGCAGTTTTTACGTGAATTTTCAGAGCCATTAGGCGTAAAGCGTGTTGAAGGTAAAATACAAAAAGTAGTAAAAAGCGCTAATACAGGCCACATAGAATCATTACTTTTAAATAGTGGCGAGCAAATAAACGGCGACTTTTTTATAGATTGCACCGGCTTTAAAGGCTTATTAATTGAGCAAGCATTGCATACGGGCTACGAAGATTGGTCGCACTTATTACCATGCAATAGCGCCATTGCAGTACAAACAAAATCAACAATCGATACCGTATTGCCACTTACCCGCTCTATTGCCCATATAAGCGGTTGGCAATGGCGTATACCGCTGCAAAATCGTGTAGGCAATGGGTTAGTGTATTGCAGCCAATATATGGATGACGAACAAGCTAAAGCGTTATTGCTAAATAACATTGAAGGTGAAGCGCTTACTGAACCCCGTGTTATTAAATTTAAAACTGGGCGGCGCTTAAAAGGCTGGAACAAAAACTGCCTTGCGCTTGGTCTTGCAAGCGGTTTTGTTGAACCACTTGAGTCCACCAGCATTCATTTAATTATGTCGGGTATTATTCGTTTTATGCGTTTATTTCCGTTTAATGGCATAACCAATCACGCCATTGACGAATACAACAAACAACTTAAAAGCGAAATTGAAAATATTCGCGATTTTATTGTGCTGCATTACAAAGTAACTAATCGCGATGACAGCGAATTTTGGCAACACTGTAGCGCCATGGAAGTGCCAAAAACACTTCAGCATAAAATTGATTTGTTTAAACAAACTGGCCGTGTATTTTTAGACGATGGTGATATTTTTAGAGTCGATTCCTGGGTGCAAGTTATGCTTGGACAAGGTATTGGGCCCGAACAACACCACTTAATAGCCAGCATGATGAGCGACGAAGAACTCACCCGTTTTTTACACAGTATTAAGCAACAAATCGAACAGCGCGTAAGCCAATTACCACCCCACCATGAGTTTTTAAAACACTATTGCCCTGCATGAAAAAAGCCCTTAAAAAAGGGCTTTGGGTACACACAACAATTTTTACGCTTTATTACTCACACTTAACCGTGGCGCTATTAGCGCTTTGTGGTTTAAAGCTAATATCTGCAACTGAAACGCTAAACTCTCCTGCCGTTTTAAAAATAAATGGGCTGGTTACTCTGGCAAAATCAACGCCCTTTTTAGTAAAACAGGTTAAATCTACACTCATTGTTTGCCATGTATTTAAGGCTGAATTTTTAAGCTCATTGGTAATATTAAGCTCGCCACCACAGCCTTGCTCGCATTTCATACCTAGTTGTACTTGCTTTGTTGGCATTGTATTTATTTTATAGCTAAAGCTAAGCGCTGAATTGGCCTCAATATAAGCCACTTTGTCTTCAGTAAAGTTACTGTTAATTTCGATATAGCTTGTGCTAGAGCCTGTAAAATTAAACGCCATCGCATCTTCTTGAATGGTCATATCTTCAGTACGATAAGTAATGCCGCCAAGCTTTACACTGTTGCTGGCCACTTGATGCTGCTGGTTATTAGAGTTTAAAAACAAACGCCACGGTGTTTTAAAGCTGCCATTAAATATAGACAGCGGCGCAAGGTTGCTTACATCAACACCTGAGTCTTCATTTAGGTTATTGGCAAGGGTACTTTTATCTTTATAGGTTAACCCAAATCCGTAAGGTAGTAGCGGTGCATAATGTTCATCGCCCTTGTTTACAGCCGTTTGTAGTGGCGATTTGGGCCACGAGAACGATAACTTACCTTTAAAGTCATGTTGTACTTGCCCATTTACATCCGCTAGTAAAACATCAGCAATGCCTTGGCCTTCAGTGCCAGGGAGCCATGCAGCTACAAACGCATCAGATGCATTTAGCTCGCTATTAACCCACATGGGTCTGCCCGATATAAACACAGATACGACCGGTATATTTTGCTGTTTTAACGCTTTTAAAATTTTAAGTGAGCGTTTATTACCTCGCTCAAATTCAAGGTTGTCTTTATCGCCATGCCCTTCTGCGTATGGCTCTTCGCCAAATACAACAATGGCTACATCGGGTTTAGTATAAAACGTGCCATTTGGGCTTAAAATAGCGTTACCACCTGCTGTATCTATTTGCGCTTTTAATCCGGCATATATAGAGGTAGCTCCAGGAAAGTCTTCATTTTTATTGTTAGTGCCTTGCCAGGTAATGCTCCAACCGCCCGATTGTTTACCAATATTATTGGCCGCATCGCCTGCTATAAGTATATTGCTTGATGGGTTAATCGGTAATATATGGTTATTGTTTTTAAGCAGTACTAAAGACTCTTGCACCGCTTGGCGGGCAATATCACGATGTGCTGGCGCACCAATTAGCGCTACTTTACCTGAGAATTTACGCTTGGCAGGGCTTGGTTTTTCAAATAAACCTGCGCGCAATTTAACACGTAAAATACGCGCAACGGCATCATCTATTCTAGCCATAGGAATAGTACCCGCTTTTACTTGCGCTATTGTATTGTTATAAAGTGGTTTCCAAGCATCTGTAGGCACCATAAAAATATCAAGCCCCGCATTGACCGCTTGTGGGCAGCTTTCGTTAGTACAGCCGGCAACTTGCCCGTGGCCATTCCAATCTCCTACAACAAAGCCATCAAAACCCATTTTGGTTTTGAGTACATCGGTAAGTAAGTATTTATTGCCATGATTTTTTTTACCATGCCAGCTATTAAACGACGCCATAACAGACTGGCTACCTGCCGTTAAGCCACCTACATAACCTTGCGCATGTATGTTGTACAAATCTTTTTCGGTATCAATATTATTACCTTGATCGTCGCCATCCACTGTACCGCCATCACCTAAAAAGTGCTTAACAGTACTAATTACGCGTTTATCACTTAAAAAGTCGCCATCGGCTCTACCTTGTAAGCCATTTACAATAGCGGCTGAATACTCGCGAACAATTGCAGGGTCTTCTGAATAGCCTTCGTAGGTTCTGCCCCAGCGATCATCGCGCACTACAGCTACGGTAGGTGCAAACACCCAATCAATCCCTGTAGCCATTACTTCTACCGCTGTTGCCGCTGCAATTTGCTCTATAAGCGCAGGGTTATTAGCAGCACCCAAACCAATATTATGTGGAAATAACGTCGCACCAATGACGTTATTGTGTCCATGTACGGCATCGGTGCCCCACATGGTAGGGATTTTACTGCCATCAAGCGTATCATCAACCGATGCTTGATACATACTCTCTGCAAGCGCTATCCAGTCAGCAGGAGTAGCATGCTTATTAGCATCAGGAAAAGAGCCTCCACCATTTAAATAAGATCCAAACCCATATTTGCGCATATCTTCAACGGTTATATCGCGAATTTCTGGTTGGATCATTTGCGCTACTTTTTGCTCAAGCGTCATCGACTTTAAATAACCAGCAATTGTATTTTCAATCTCGGCACTTTTTTGTACTTTGTTTTTAAGTGTTGCCCAAAGTGTTATATCGCCCTGCTCATGCTCCGAGGCGTTAGTATGATTGTTACTAACTTGCGTTTGCTGTTTATTACAGGCTGTTAAAACGCATATTCCTCCCACCAAAAGGGGAAGTATTTTTAATGCTTTTGTGTTTAAGCTTTTTCTCATTGTTATGGCCCTGTGTTGTCTGGGTGCGTTTTTATAATGTAATTTGCTTATTTAAATATAACTATTGACCTGTTTAACAATAGCCACTAACCTAAATATGGAAGCGCTTCCTGAAAGTTATTAAATACTATACCCAGCGATTAATCAAATTAATTATGGAAGCGCTTCCAACTTTAACTTTATAAAAGCAAATTTACTAAAAATAAAGCAGGGGTTTTCGCTTAATGAAACAATTATCTTTACCTAGTGGCTCACCACTTTTAGCCAAACACTTTACTTACGGTGTGGCCACAGCGTCTTTTCAAATTGAGGGTGGCGCAGCAGATCGTCTCCCCTGCATTTGGGATACCTTTTGTAGTAAAGAAGGTAAAATTGCTGATAATTCAAATGGTGATGTTGCCTGTGAGCACTACACTCGTTGGAAAGACGATATAGATTTAATTGAGTCGCTAGGTGTAGACGCCTACAGGCTTTCTATTTCTTGGCCGCGTGTGATGACTAAAGCTGGCCATTTAAACCCTGAAGGGGTTAAGTTTTACACCGATATTTTAGATGAGCTAAAACGTCGTAATATCAAAGCTTTTGTTACTTTGTACCACTGGGATTTACCACAACATATTGAAGACGAAGGCGGTTGGCTTAACCGAAACACGGCTTACGAATTTGCACATTACGCAGACTTAATTACCCAAGCCTTTGGTGAGCGAGTACATTCTTATGCAACACTAAACGAGCCATTTTGTAGCTCTTATTTAGGCTACGAAATTGGCGTACATGCACCCGGTATTGTAGGTCGAGAACACGGGCGAAAAGCTGCCCATCATTTACTACTTGGCCACGGATTAGCGATGCAAGTGCTTGCTAAAAATAGCCCTAATTCACTCAACGGTATTGTGCTTAACTTTACGCCTTGCTACTCAGTTACCCAATGCGAAGAAGATTTAAAAGCCACTGCATTTGCTGATGACTACATAAATCAATGGTATATGCAGCCAGTAATGCAAGGTCAATACCCTAATATTATTAACCAATTACCTAAAGCCCAGTGCCCTGATATTTTACCAGGCGATATGGAAATTATTGCACAGCCACTTGATTATTTAGGTGTGAATTTTTATACCCGTATGCATTATCAAGCAAGCGAAACAGACTTTTATCATGAGCTGCCACACAAAGCCCCAATGACCGATATTGGCTGGGAAATTTACCCTAAAGCGCTTACAGAGTTACTTGTATCGTTAAACGAAAAATACACCCTACCACCTATTTATATTACCGAAAATGGCGCAGCCATGGCTGATGAATTTAAAGACGGTGAAGTGAAAGACACCGATCGTATTGACTATTACCACGAACATTTAAATGCCCTACATAATGCAACAGCACAAGGTGTTAAGGTAGATGGTTACTTTGCGTGGAGCCTCATGGATAATTTTGAATGGGCAGAAGGGTATTTAAAACGCTTTGGTATAGTACACGTAGACTACAACACACAAAAACGAACTGTTAAAGCCAGTGGTAAAGCGTACACTAAACTCATAACAAGCCGATAAATTAGCGGCTTATAACAATAAGAACACACACTGTGAACAAACTCCCTTTATACGAAAAAGTCGGTTATGCCATGGGTGACGCGGGTGCTAATTTAGTATGGCGCGGCGCATTGGCCTATTTAGCGGTATTTTATACCGACACCTTTGGCATATCGGCTGCAGCGGCCGCCATGCTGTTTTTAGTGGTTAGATTATCTGATGGTGTAACCGATATAATTATGGGCATGATTGCCGATAGAACGCAGTCACGCTTTGGAAAATTTAGGCCGTGGATACTCTACTCCGCGCCCTTTTTAGGTTTATTTATGGTGCTGTGCTTTACCACACCTAACTTTAACGAAACCAATAAACTTATTTATGCCTACGTTACTTATATTGGTTTAACACTTGCTTATACAGTCAGTAACGTACCCTACTCTGCACTTATGGGCGTAATGACCCCCGATGACACCGAGCGCACAAAGCTATCAGGATTCAGATTTGCAGGCGCGTTTACCGGCGGGTTATTAGTGATGGGTTTTTTACCCGATTTAGTCGCTTACTTTGGAGGCGGTGATAACGCCAAGGGCTATCAGCTCACTATGTATTTGTTCGCAAGTTTACTTATTGCGCTTATGGTTATTACCTTTGTAAGCACTAAAGAGCGTGTAATAGCCACAGCTTCAGAGCAAGGGTGTTTAAAATCAGAACTGTTTGATTTAACTAAAAACCTGCCATTTATAATATTACCTTTGTTATCAACAACACTGTTTTTTTATTATCGCGATTTATACAGCGGATTATTTTTTGCTTTAGTTATGGCGGCAATGACTGTTGTTATAAAAAAACTACTTAATAAAAACAAACAAAACCTAACCGGTTCGCAGCGCGATATGGTCGATTTACTAACAAATAAACCGTGGCTCGTTTTATTGGGTATTGGCTTTTTAACCATGATGTTTAACGGCATAAAATATGGTGTTATTGCCTATTACTTTAAGTACCACGTTGCTGATGAACTCATGGCAGGGCAATATTTTATTGCCTTATTAATAGTATCTATATTTGGTGCACTTGCTACAGGCAAGCTGGCTGAAATTATGGGCAAACGCAATTTATTTATTGCATCGTTGTTGCTAAGCGGCTTATTAACCACTGCATTTTATTGGGTGCCTAGCAATAATATTGTCGCTGTATTTACGTTTGGCTGCGCGGCTGAGTTTTTTGCCGCTATGATGCCTACTTTGTTTTTTAGCATGCTGGGAGATTCTGCTGACTACTCCGAGTGGAAAAATAAACGCCGCGCAACCGGGCTTATTTATTCTGCAGGCACCTTTGTACAAAAAACGGGAGGTGGTTTTGCTGGGGCACTCGTATTAGTGGTACTTGCAAGCTATGGGTATAACGGTATGGATGAGCTTACAATTAACCAAACCCTTCCCGCTATGCAGTTGTTAATGAGCTGGATCCCTGCTGCTTTTGCATTTTTAGGCGCCGCGTTGATGCTTATTTATCCGCTTACACCTGCAATAACCCAAAAAATAACAGAAGATTTAGCAATTAGGCGCAGTAATGTGTAAATTAACATTTAATCACAATTTATGTTTTATAAATTTTATTTAAAACAAATGCGTACAAGCTAGGATATAAATGGCGACTATTTATCAAGTATCAGAAATGGCAGGAGTGTCTTTATCAACTGTTTCTAGGGTGCTTAACGACAACGACTACGTAAGTA